>JBEBGK010000675.1:0-2880 GCA_040081515.1 Chthoniobacteraceae bacterium | reverse complement strand
ACTACCGCACCGAGGTCATGGGCGCGTCGTTCCGCAACAAGGGCGAGATCACCGAGCTCGCCGGATGCGATCTGCTCACGATCAGCCCCGCGCTGCTCGGGGAATTGCAGGCGAGCACCGACCCACTCACGCGCAAGCTCGACGCGACCAAGGCGAAAGCGATGGACATCCCGAAGCGGCACCTCGACGAGAAGACGTTCCGCTACGAGTTCAACGACGACGCGATGGCCACCGAGAAGACCGCAGACGGCATCCGCAAGTTTGCCGCCGACATCGTGAAGCTCGATCAGCTCGTCGCGAAAAAGCTCGGATAGCGGCGGCTCATTTCCCGAGGCCCGGGTACCAGCCTTCCGGCAGCGGGGTGACGTCCACCTCCGAGAATCCTTCCGGCTGCTCAGACGGCGCGCTCATTTCGCTCACGTCGAATTCACCGCGCCTCCCGCTCCGGTAGCGGACGAGCAGCCGCGGGGCGGAGTCCGCTTCCGCGGGCGGAAGCAGAAGGCGGAGCGCACGGACGCCCTGCGCATAGTTCTGGAGATGCGCGACGTCGGTGAAGATCGAACGGGCGCCCGCGCGGTTCAGCGTCCGCGCGAGTTCCGCCTGGCTACCGAGGGTCGGCTGCAAGGGCTCGATCGCGCTCCCATCCCGATGCGTGAGCCAGAGGGCGTGGAGGCTCAGCCAGCCGCAGGCCACGCCGTAGGCGGCCGTGCAGGCGAAGCGCAGCCATGGCCGCGGCAGTGACTCCACCGCCAGCCACGCGAGGAAGATATGGACGGCAAAGGTGCCAAAAAAATACTGCGCCCCCGAGGGCACGCGCATCACCGCAAAGAGCAGGCCCTGCATCACCACAGTCGCGAGCGCGACGACCATGATGTCGCGGCGGGTGGCCGCGGTCGGATCCAGCGCGGTGCCGACCGGGCACCGCCCCCGGCCCGATGCACACAGCGCCGCGATGCCGATGCCGGCCCAGCACAGCGGGTAAATGATCGCAGCCTGGAGGCGCATCCATGCATCCACCGCCCCGGGCGTCCGCCAGGAGGATTCCCCGCCGAGCAGATTGCCACCGAGGAAAGGCGCGAGGAGCGCAATGCCGGGAGATTCACCGCCGGGATATCCGGACGAAACGGCCCCGCCCAGCCGCGTGAAGATCAGGTGGGCGAGCTGCACAAAGAAGACCCCGTTCAGCGCGAGAAAGACCGCGAGCGCGATCAGGAGCGGCTTCCGGTGCACGCGAAGCGCGGGGCGGTGGCTCCACGCAAGCATCCCGCCGATGGCGGCCGCGAGCGGGAGATCCTGCGGATGGATCGTCGCGAAAAATGCCGTCGAGACGATCGACAGCACCAGGCACCATACCCGGCCCCGGCGCAGGTATGCGGCGAGCGACGCCAGCGCGAGCGCGCCGAGCGGCATCGCGAAACTGGCATCCCACATGAGCCGGTGAAAATGCACCACCAGCGGAGCCGCAAGCGCGGCGCCGGCGAACCACGGCGACAGGCCGGCCGACCGCGCGAGCCACAGGAGCGATCCCGCGCTCACCGAGGCGCAGATCCCCGCCCGCAGCATCGCCAGCAGCAGCGGATCGTGCGTGAGGCTGAGGAGAAATTGATAGAACTGCGTCGGGAACGGGCCGTAGCGGATGCCGAAGTTCCCCCAGAGCCCGCCCCACGCCGGATGCCACGCCTGGTTCGCATGCCATGCATTGGCGAGCAGGCGCGGTTCGTCATTCGTCCACAGCGTATCCCCCGGCCACAGCAGCGCGGGCACCAAGGCGATGAGCATCACGAGCGCCTCGGCAAAAATCCTCCGCGAAGGGCGCTGCATCCCCGCGGACTGCCCGGCGCCGGGCGGATTCAATCGTACCTCACCGTGTCGCGGTGGATCTTCGGCGCGAGCGTCTTGATGAATTCGCGGATGGTGTTCTGCGCCCATCTGCGCGACGCGCCGATCTGGTTCGGGTCGGACGGCAGCGGAACCACACCGCTAACCAGGATGAACGCCCACCGCTGGTTCTCGCCCCTCAAGAGCCGGTCCCGATTATCAATCGCCCACCGCGACCAATGGCTGGCGCTGACGTGATCCGAGCCGACAAACCAGTAGTAGGTCTGCAGTTCGCGCTGCACCGCCTCGCCTTCGCCGCGGACGAGCCGTGTGTTCCGCAACTGCGTGACCGGAAACACGCCGCCGCTCGCCAGCGACACCGCGACCGAGTCGCTTTCCTGCACCGTCCAGCCCTGCGCTTTCAGGCAGCGCTCGGGCCGGTGGATACTCGTGCTCATGTCGCGGCCCGACAGGACGATGGAGACGAGCACTTCGTACCCCTCCAGATTCCGGTAAGTCTTCCGCGCGAACTCCGTCCCCGAGCGCTCGCCGAGGGTCGCCCGCTCGACCTCCAGAATCGGCGCCTCGGTCCCCTTCCAGTTGCCGACGAAATCGGGCAGCTCCAGCACGATCCCCGACGGCTGCGCTCCGCTCCGCGGCAAAAGGAACACGCTGCTGAAGCCGAGCGCGACGAACGCGAGCAGCACCGTGAGCCGGCTAGTAGTCATACGGAAGCGGCTCCTTTCGTTCCGTGTCCGCGGCGGACCCCCGGGGTTCATCCGCAGGCCCGTCAGCGGCCGGGGCTCCCGCCGGGACGGGCGGGAACCAGCGCTGGATATCGGAGGCCCAGTCGCGATTGATCAGGCCGCCAAAGCCCACCATCGCCAGCACCGCCACCGGGAAAAAGACGAAGCCCGAGTAATCGTGATAGAGCCCCGTGGCGGTCTTCGGATCCAGGAATCGCGCGAAGACGACCACCGAAAAGACGCGCGCAAAATTTCCCAGCACCGCAAAGAGCAGCGATCCGCCGAAGAGAATCAGCCCGCGAATCGGGCCGCGCAT
>JBEBGK010000674.1:0-2881 GCA_040081515.1 Chthoniobacteraceae bacterium | reverse complement strand
CGTGGCGAGCGCCTACTACAAGGGCGACGAGCGCAACCCCCAGCTCCAGCGCATCTACGGCACGGCGTTCAAGAACAAGACGCAGATGGACGAGTATTTCACGATGCTCGAGGAGGCGAAGAAGCGCGACCATCGCAAGCTCGGCAAGGAACTGGAGCTATTCACCTTCGACGACGACGTGGGCCCCGGCCTCCCGCTGTGGCTGCCGAATGGCACCGTGCTCATCGAGGAACTGGAAAAGCTGGCGAAGGAAACCGAGTTCGCCGCCGGCTACGTGCGCGTCCGCACCCCGCACCTCGCGCGGGAGAATATGTATCTCACCAGCGGGCATCTGCCCTACTACGAGGAGAGCATGTTCCCGCCGATGGAACTCGACGAGGAGCGCGGCCAGCGCGAGCCCCTCGTGAAGATGCGCGCCGGCGCGCTGGAGGTGCTCGCATGGTTTGTCCGCGATCGTCTCGAGGATACGCGCAATGTTTCACCCGAAGACCCCGAGATTCTCGCCCGGATCAAGGCGGCGATTGATGCCGACACGGCCTCCGCGGAGGTGAAGGCGGCGTTTCAGGACCTGCAGAAGGCGGACTCGCAGCTCAGCTTCACCGCCGCGCCGAAGAAGTATTACCTCAAGGCGATGAACTGCCCGCATCACCACAAGATTTTCGGTGCGGTGCCCCGGTCGTATCGCGACCTTCCGCTGCGGCTCGCGGAATACGGCACGTGCTACCGCTACGAGCAGAGCGGCGAACTCATGGGCCTGATGCGCGTGCGCTCGATGCAGATGAATGACGCGCACATTTACTGCACCGAGGAGCAGTTCGAGGAGGAGTTCCGCGCGGTGAACGAGATGTATTTGAAATACTTCCGCATCTTCGGCTTCGAGAAATACCAGATGCGTTTTTCCACCCACGATCCGGCGAAGCTGGGGCAGAAATTCGTGGACCAGCCCGAACTGTGGAAGAAGACGGAGGACATGGTGCGCGGCGTCCTCCAGCGCAGCGGTATCAACTACGTCGAGGTGCCGAACGAGGCCGCGTTCTACGGCCCGAAGATCGATGTGCAGGTGTGGAGCGCCATCGGACGCGAATTCACCATCGCGACAAACCAGGTGGACTTCGCCGTGCCCTCGCGCTTTGGCCTGAAGTACCGCACACGGGAAAACACCGAGGCTACGCCGCTCTGCATCCACCGCGCGCCGCTCGGCACGCACGAGCGTTTCATCGGCTTCCTCATCGAGCACTACGCCGGGAATTTCCCGCTCTGGCTCGCGCCCGAGCAGGTGCGCGTGCTCACGTTCGGTGCGGAAGAGCCACTCGTCGTCGCCGCGAAGGCGCTGGTCGCCGAACTCCGCGCCGAGGGCGTGCGCGCCGCGCTCGACATCACGTCCGATCCCATCAAGGCGAAGGTTGCGAACGCGGAGCAGATGAAAGTCCACCACATGCTCGTGATCGGCCCGCGCGATCTCGAAGCGGGGAATGTGAGCGTGCGAGTCCACGGCAAAGGCCACCTCGGCGCGAAGCCGCGCGGGGAAGTGGTGGCGGACGTGCTCGCGGCGATCCGCGATCGAAGGGCGTAAGTCCGGATTCAAGCGAGCCGGGAACGGGGCGGAATGCGGACCGCGACCGTTTTTCGCTCCGGGATGAATGGCGGAACCTACGGGGCTCGAACCCGCAACCTCCGCCGTGACAGGGCGGCGCTCTAACCAATTGAGCTAAGGCTCCAAAGAAGGGCTGCGAAGCTAGCGGCGCCGCTTGGGGCGGGCAACCCATTTTTTCTACCGCGCAAAATTCCGCAACCGCGCTGTTGGCCGCGGCGAAGAGCGGGGGTATCGATGCGGGAGATGCATGTGAATTTCGATGTGGTGGTGATCGGCGGCGCCTTCTCCGGCGCGGCGACGGCACTGCTGATCAAGCGGCGTGACCCCGCGCTGCGGGTGCTGATCGTCGAGAAGGTGGCGGAGTTCGATCGCAAGGTGGGGGAGAGCACGACGGAGGTGAGTTCGTGCTTTCTCACGCGGGTGCTGGGGCTGGCGAATTACCTCGGGCATCATCAACTGGCCAAGCAGGGGCTCCGCATGTGGTTTGCGGGTTCGCCGGAGGACCGGTTTGAAGACTGCGTGGAGCTGGGCGCGCTTTACAATTCGCGGCTGCCGGGATTCCAAGTGGACCGGGCGACGCTCGATGAGCACTTGCTCGGAGTGGCGGTGGCTGCCGGCTGCGAACTCTGGCGGCCGGCGAAGCTGTCGGCCATCGAACTCGGCGGTGCGGGAAAGAATCTGGTCGAGGTGAGCGTGGATGGCGGGACGCGGCGGGTCACTGCGCGGTGGGTCGTGGATGCGAGCGGGCGGGCGGCGATGCTGGCCCGGAAGCTGGGGAAATTGGAGCCGATGCGGGAGCATCCGACGAATACGCTTTGGGCACGATTCACCGGCGTGAAGGACTGGGATGGTCACGAACTGAGGACGAAACATCCGCAGTGGGCGGAGGCGACCTTTGCGGCGCGCGGCTGGGCCACGAACCACCTTTGCGGGCTCGGCTGGTGGTGCTGGATCATCCCGCTCAAGGGCGGCGATGTGAGCGTGGGGCTCGTGTATGACACGCGGCTTTTCCGTCCTCCCGAGGGGCGGACGATTGGCGAGCGGCTGATGGAGCATTTCCTTTCGCATCCGGTCGGGCGCGAGATTCTCGGGGAAGCGCGGCCGATCGAGGGCGACGAGCGCGCATACTCGCAGCTTCCTTATCGCGTAAAGGAGACGATGGGCGACGGCTGGGCGTGCGTCGGCGATGCGGCCGGGTTCCTGGATCCGCTTTACAGCCCCGGCCTGGACTTTTGCGCATTCACGGCGCAGTCGGTCGCGATGCATGTCTCGCGGGCGTGCGCCGGC
>JBEBGK010000673.1:0-2890 GCA_040081515.1 Chthoniobacteraceae bacterium | reverse complement strand
GACTTCGGTTTCAGGCGCGGTCATGCGTCGGCGGGATTAGTCCCGCTTCCAGCATCTTGCGAGACTAAACAATCCCGCCGGACTAGGCTGGGAGCGGCTGGAACCAGACGCTCCCCGGGGCAGGAATCCGAAACTGAACCGATCAGAGCGCCCCGCGTCAGGGCACCGAGATATCCACGCGGTAATATCGCCGCGCCCCCGATGCGTCGGTATCGGTCACCGTGCGCACATTTTCATCATCGAGGGTGCTGCCCGTGAGGTCCTGCCAGACGGGTGCCGTGAGGCTCGTCGAGTATTTCACCGTGTACGTACGACCGGCGACGATGGGGCTGAAGACGAGTTTTTTCTGGCCCGGCTGCGCAGGGACCGCCTGCACCCTGAAGTTGAACCGCGAATTCGGGTCCGTCGGAATCAATCCCGCCAGAAACTCGAAACGATTGTTATAAAGATCGCCATCGGGGTTGGCCGTGGGCGCGGCGAGCGGATTGTTGAAGCCGAAGTACTGCACCTGCCAGTCATCGTTGATCATGTCACCGGCGTACGTCCCGTAGTCGTCGCTGTTCAAGTTGATCACCGTGATCCCAAGGTCGCTGGTGCGGCCCTCGAACGATCCCCGGACCGTCGTGCCCGTATTTTGATACACCGTAGCTGCCGTCACCAGGCCACCGAGGCTGATGGAGACCACCGGCACGCCGAGGACGCTCCAGGAAACCGTTCCGCTGTTTAGCGAGGCCGTGGTGCTGTCGTCGTAAATCTGGATGGCATTCAACTGAAGCGTACTGCCTTCCCCGACCGTGGTGCCCGACGCCGTGACTTGTAGCCCGGTGACCTCGTGAAGCTGGCCCACGTAGCCATGCTTGGCGGTCCCCGCAGGCGCCGACACGGTGGAAATGCCTGCCACTCCTCCCATGGTGCCATCATTCGTATAAATGCCTCCGGTGCTCCGGGTCCCGCCCGCATCGACAGTTTCGGTGGTGACCGAGTAATTCGCGCTCGAGCGAGATCCAGCCCATGCCGGGCCGGCAGCCAGCAAGAGCGAAATAATCGCCAGCGCCTTGATGGATGATGGATTCTTCATGAAAACCAGAGACAGGAGTAGCTCACATTTGGGGAAAGGGAAGGCCTTTTTCTGTCGTTCAAGGGGGGTCGAGAGAAGGGGGAAAGAGCTTATGGAATCGCGGGCTTGGCAACACGGAATCCAATGTCTTCCGTGCCCAGATTATTCGTTTCGAAGTTGCGGATGTTCTTTCGCAACTGCAGCGCATTCGGATCATCCGCAGGAAAATTGGTCACATTATACGAAGACGACCACGAACCGCCGCGGATGATATGCGAACTCGAGTCGTTCACCGTTTCAGTCCACTCGAACACATTGCCGCCTTGATCGAAGGTTCCATACGGACTCGGAGACGCTGGAAACGAACCGACGTCCGTCAGATAAATCGCGAGGAGGTCAAGTTCCGTCGAACCCGTCGTGGCATAGCCACCATTGATGGAGTTGCCGGAATCACCGTCGTGGTAGAAATAGTTTGCGGCGTTCGTCAGAGTGGCGCTTGCATCCGTGCTGGTTGGCAAGGTATCCGAGGCAGTGGGAAACACCCAGTAATTGCCCGTCGCACCGTCGTTCTTGTGGTAGGCGGCCTTGTACCATTGGTTTTCAGCCGGGAGGAAAAACAACGCCCCCGGTTTCCGGGGACCCACCACCCAGTCAGTCGTCGAAACGGGCACAATGTCCGTAATCTCGTATGCTCCATCCTCCGTCGTCGAGGCGGTCTGCGCCCCCGTGGGCTTTCCATTGTGCAACCAGTTGCAGAACCTGATTGCATTATACCAGCTGACATACGCGACAGGCTTGAGACGCATGCCCCGCTTTACGGAATAAACAAACTTTCCCGGGTAACCCTCGCGGATGATCCCGCCTCTTACCTCGGTCTCCATATCGGAATGGAAGAGCCCCTTCGGATCCGTCACCGCGACCGCAGTGAGGAATTCCGCATATTGATCATTGGTGACTTCGTACTTGCCGATCTGAAACGATGCCGCGACGGCTCCATAGCCGGCGTCGGGCAGGTTGCCCGGGTTGCCGACCGTCACGAATTCCAACGCTGATGGGTTCACATACGCCAGTGGGGCACCCAGGCGGGAATTGAGTTTCGCGAAAGTAATTCCCCCGTCCGACACCTCGGTAGCGCTCGTGGCCGTGGCGGCATTGCCATTCAGCGTCGCCGTGATCGTCCCCGCCGAGAAATTCCCGCTCGCATCGCGCGCCACGATCGCATTCGCGATATTTGCCGTCGTTGCCGTCGTCGCCGAGTTGAAAACCTTGCCCGCCGTTGCGATCGTCGCAAGCTTCGCCTCCGCGATTGCCGCAGCGCCGCTGATGTCCAGATCGGTGACACCTGCCGTCAGAAGCAACTTTGAATACGGCACGCTACCGGCGCTCAGGTTTGCACCATTCAGATTCGTCAGCCCCGCTCCGCTCCCGCTGAATGACGTCGCCGTCACCGTCCCGGCTGAGAAGTGCCCGCTCGCATCGCGCTTCACGATGGCGCCGGCTGTGTTCAGGTTGGTGGCCGCGTTGGCGAGGTTCGCCCCTGCGGCAACGTTCGCCGCGCTGACGCCTCCCACGCTGGCGACCACTGTCGCCCCCCCGGTGCCGGTGACGTCACCGGCCAGCGATCCGCTGAGGCTAGTCGCACTACCTGCCGTCGTCGCGAACGCCGCAGTCCCGTTGAGCGCCGCCGTGATCGTCCCCGCAGAAAAGTTCCCGCCCGCATCGCGCTTCACCAAGATATTGGTCGCATTGTTGTCTGTGGCTCCGATCGCGACAGTGGCTCCCACTGCGACGCTACCGGCGTCCAAACCTCCAACCGCGCCGACCACCGTCGAC
>JBEBGK010000672.1:0-2895 GCA_040081515.1 Chthoniobacteraceae bacterium | reverse complement strand
GTGAAGGACTCCGCGTCGGCCAGCAGGTGTTCGCCATCGGCAACCCTTACGGGCTCGAGGAGACGGTGACCCGCGGGATCGTGAGCGCAAAAGGGCGGCACACTGCGAGTGACAGCTCGATCGAGTACGTCCAGCACGACGCCGCGGTGAACGAGGGCAATTCCGGCGGACCGCTGCTGAACGTGCGGGGGGAAATCGTGGGGATCAATTCCGCGATCTTCAGCCGCACCGGCGGGTGGCAGGGCATCAGTTTCGCCATCCCCTCAAACTCCGCGCGCAGGGTGCTCGAGGGAATCGTGAAGCGGGGCCGGATGGTGCGCAGCTATCTCGGCGTCGTGATGCAGGAGGTGTCACCGGCGCTTGCGCGCAATTTGCGGCTGCCGGATCTCGAAGGCGCGATCGTCACGGAAGTCGCACCCGATTCGCCCGCCGCCCGCGCCGGAATCCAGCCCGGCGATGTGATCCGCACCTTTAACGGCAAGCGCGTCGCCGGCGTGCAGCCCTTGCGCCAGATGATCGCAGGCACCGAGGTCGGACAGGAGGTGGAGGTCGGCTTTCTCCGCGCCGGCACCGCAGCAAAAGTGACTGCGAAACTGACGGAGATGCCCCCCGAATATCTCAACATCGCTCCCGGGCCCTGATCGCCAGTTTCCTCCCAAAAAGGACGGGGTTGACGCACTGTCGTCCGATCGATCCGTTGCGGAACGGACGCTGTGAATAACGGAATCCAGCGCAAGCCGATTTGCCGCAGCGACTTATCGCCGTAGCGGCCGCCCGGCCCCGGCGGGAAAACGCAGCCGGGATGGGCACGATCCTTGCACTCTCAGGAAAGCCAGAGTCCGAATCCCGCAGCCCATACCCATGACGAACAAGCGTATTCTTCTCATTCACGGCGACCGCCTTTTGCAGCAACTCTACCGGGAGAAGCTTGAGGAAAGCGGCTTCGCGGTCGATGTGCGCGTCGATCTCCAGGATGCCGAGGCAAATCCGACCCCGCGCACCCCGGAGGTCATTCTTCTCGACCTCGTTCACCCGCAGGGAACGGTCACCGATTTCATCACGGCGCTCCGTGCGCAGCCGGCGACGGAAGGCGTCCCGATCCTGATCCTGCCCACGACGCTCCTCGAACTCGCAAACACCGCGATCATCGCCGGCGCGAACAAGGTCATCCAGTCCGAAGGCAGCCCGATCGCCTCCATCATCAACGCGATCAAGGTCAGCCTCGGCCAGCCCGAACTCGGCAAGGCCTCGAATGCGGCCCTGTTCAAGGCCGAGGAGTTTTGGATCAACTCGGTTTTCTCCAACGCAATCCAGATCATCAACCAGATGCGCCACTGCCTGCCGGGATTGACTGCGAAGCCTCCGGAACAGACGGCGCTCCGGAACCTCTGGTTTCTTGCGCACGGGTTCGCGGAACGGGCTCTGATCCTGCCCACCCGGACGCTCGCGCAATTTCTCGGCGCCTTGGACCTTCTGCTCCAGGACCTGTACGAAATGCCCGAGCAACTGAATCCTTCGACCCTCCGCACCGTCGGCCAGTCGCTGGATTTCATCGCGACGATTTCAAATCCCGACACGCTGGGCCGTCTCGCAAGCCCATCCGCGGCGAAGATCCTCGTCGTGGACGACGAACCCAGTGCGATCCAGTTCATCTCCGCGGCACTGAACCTCGCCGGCCTGCAATGCCAGAGCGCCGAGAGCCCTGCTGTGGCCTTGGAAAAGCTCGGCACCGGCCGCTGGGATCTCATCTTCCTCGATGTCGGACTGCCGCAGGTGGACGGATTCGGGCTGTGCACGAAGATCCGCGCCATCGAGAATCTGAAGACCACGCCGATCGTGTTCATCACCGGCATGGCGACGTTCAAGAACAAGGCGACCGCCTGCCTGAGCGGCGGCAACGACTTTGTCGGAAAGCCGTTCAATCTCTGCGAACTCGGCGTGAAGGCGCTCACCTGGCTCTACCGCGGACAGCTCAAGATGGTCTGAGCAGGCCCGGCGGAACTCCCGCCCGCGCCTTGCATCCGCGCTCTCTCCCCCGGTAGGCTCGGGGTGTGCACGGCTCTCTCCACGGCAAAGTCATCGTCATCATCGGCGGCACCACGGGGCTTGGGCTCTCGGCGGCGCAGGCCTTCATCACGCGGGGCGCTCGCGTCGTCGTCGTCGGGCGCAGTCCGGACAGCGTCGCGGCGGCCGAGGTCGTGCTCGGGGAAAAGGCGCTCGCCTTTGCCGGTGATGCCACGCACGCGGACACTGCGGAGCGCGCGATCGGCGAGGCGACGGCGGCCTTCGGCGGCTTCCACGGGCTCTACCACGTCGCGGGCGGCAGCGGGCGCAAGTTTGGCGACGGGCCGCTCCACGAGCTGACGGATGACGGCTGGCGCGCGACGCTCGACCAGAATCTCACCTCGCTCATGCTCTCAAATCGCGCGGCCGTGCGGCAGTTCATGGCGCAGAAAAGCGGCGGCGCGATCCTGAACATGAGCAGCGTGCTCGGCTGGTCGCCGGAGCCGAAACATTTCGCCACCCACGCCTACGCGGCATCGAAGGCCGCGGTCGTCGGATTCTCCACAAGCATCGCGTCGTACTACGCGCCGATGAATATCCGGGTGAATGTGATCGCGCCCGCGCTGGTCGAGACGCCCATGTCGCGCCGCGCGGCCAACGACGAAAAGATCCGGCGTTTTGTGAAAACCAAGCAGCCGCTCGACGGCGGGCGCATCGGGATGCCGGAGGATCTCGACTCGGCGGCGGCGTGGTTTCTCGGCGACGGCGCGAAGTTCTGCACCGGGCAGGTGCTCGCCATCGACGGCGGCTGGTGCGTGAGCCAGGGTGCCGATGAGTGACCTCGCACTCGGCCTCGATCTTGGCGGCACGCAGATCAAGGCCGTCGTGGTG
>JBEBGK010000671.1:0-2897 GCA_040081515.1 Chthoniobacteraceae bacterium | reverse complement strand
GGGGCACTACGTCCGCAGAGCGATGGACAGCTTCAGCAGGTCGAACCCGACAGGAACCGCCCGCCCGGATTCCCACCGCTGCACCGTCGTCAGGTCCACATCCGCCTCGGCGGCCAACCGCAACTGCGTCCACTCGCGGTGACTCCGCGCCCGGCAGATGTTCATCCCGACCGTGCGGGTGAAGGGGGTTTTCATGCGCGCATTCCTGCCAGATCTGCCAACCGCCGCCTACGGCACGCATGCCGTATTCTTCATCCGCGCCGCGCCTTGCCACGCGCAGCGCGACCTGCTTGCCTCGCCCCCGAACCCCAAGACTCCAGCGGTATGAAAAGTGAAAACCCTCAGGCGGGCGCGGCCCCGACATCACTCGCCATCCGCCGGCATTCCCGCTACACACGCCCCGCATGGGCACCCTCTACTACAGCGACAACCTCGAGATCCTCCGCCGCTATGTTGCGGACGGCTCGATGGACCTCGGCCATCTCGACCCACCCTTCAACCGCGCGCGAAAATGCAACGCCTTTTTCCAAGAAAAGGACGGCACCGCCGCCGCGCAGATCCAGGCCTTCGAGGACACGTGGGAGTGGAACAGCGAGAGCCAGCGCGCCCACGAGGAGATCTCCCTGCGCAGCGACAAGCTCGGCACCGTCATGCGCGTCTTCATGGAATTCCTCGGTCCGACCGACATGGTGGCCTCGCGCCTCGTCGAACTGCGCCGCGCCCTCAAGCCCACCGGCTCCCTCTACCTCCAGTGCCACTCGCATCACAATGAGTTGCAGTCACGGCAAAGTATTGTTGACTGTTTAAAGAATGAGACTCTGACCAAATGCTAACGCCCGTCGAATTACGCGCGATTGCCGCATCGAGACTTGAGGATGCGCAGATTCTTCTCGCCAACGCACGGTATGATGGAGCGGGCTATATTTGCGGATATGCAATCGAGTTGAGCCTCAAAGCTCGAATCTGTGACACGCTGAATTGGGGCGGTTACCCCATGACGCGAAAAGAATTTGAGAATCTGCAAACTTTCAAGACTCATAATTTGGACGTGCTTTTGCTTCTTTCCGGTCGCGAACAAACGATTAAACAGTCCCACTTTGCTGATTGGTCAATTGTCGGCGCGTGGAATCCAGAAGCACGTTACACAACGGTTGGTTCGGCATCTCCCACCGAAGCCAACGCTTTCGTTCAATCCACCGCTACTTTACTTCCAATTCTATGAAGGCCCTCTGCGAAAAAGTTAAGATACTGCTTCCGGCATTGCTGGAGCGAGGCCCGGTTTACCTGCTCGCATTATTTGAGAGAGATGACGCCGCGGGCAAATGGGATGTTGTCTTGTCAGCAGCGTGGTCGGACGCCGACACAGCTTCTGCCATTCGTTTCGTGTCTGCGCAGCTAGTCCCAAGCTTATCACCTGAAGAACTCGGCTCGCTTTCCCGAATTGCCATTATTCCATCAACTACACCAAGCATCTCGGCCATGACTTCGGTAATGAATATCACGGGAGGTCACACTGAGCTTGTCGATTGCAACTTGATGGGATTGCAGATCAAACACGCCTATATTTTCCGCGCGCAACGACCACCAGCACAACAGCCTGGGATGGCACAAACGGTTTAGCAGTCCGTCGAGCAGAAGAAGGGCGCGGATGGCGGCGTGGACGGCAAGGTCTTCTTCCGCGACCACCCGGACGCGAAGGCCAAGCCGCCCAGGCCCTGCCCCACGCCTGGCGCGCGGTGGAAATCTACACCGGCCTCGGCTCGCCCAACCTCGCCGGGGCCCAGACCACCTTCGCCGAGTGCGAGCAGGCGTTGGCAAAGTAGTCCCACGCTTCAGCGTGCAGAGCCGTCCGGATTCGGGAGCCGCGTCCATTTGCGGACGGTCTTGCGGGCTGAAGCCCTGGGACTACTTTCCCGCCGCCCTGCCCTCACGCGGCGAACTCGCTTGCCCTGGGCTGGCTTGTGGATGGGCCTTTGGCCCTCGCACGACAAACCGCGGACGCGACGCGTTCTCCCTAGCTACGCGCTCGGCCGCTATCCGCGGAGGGTCATCCAGAGCGTGCGGGCGCCGTGGCCGGGCGGGAAATCGGGGAGTGAAACCCCGCGTTGATACTCCGCGGGGCGGCGGGTGAATTTCGAGGCGAAGCGGGCGATCCGTTCGAGGTCGGCGGTCTCGATCCGGGTGCAGTTGGTCGAGAGCAGAAGGTGCGCGGCGGGGGCGGCGACTTCGAGGGCGGCGATGAGGAGATCCTCGAAATCATCCTCCACCCGCCAGCGACGGCCCTTGTTCCCGCGCGAGAAGGTGGGCGGGTCGAGGATGATTGCGTCGAACCGGTCGCCGCGCTTCGCGAGCCGGGGCAGGACGTCGAGAACATCGTCCGCGAGAAAGCGATGCCCTTCGCCGGACTCGATTGCATTGAGGGCGAAGTTCGCGCGGGCGCGATCGAGCGACTTTTTCGAGAGGTCCACGCTGACGGTCGTCGCGCCGGCCAGCGCGGCGACCACGCTGAAGGAACCGGTGTAGGCGAACGTGTTCAGCATCCGCCCGGGCGCGAGTTGGCGCAGGCGCGCGCGATTTGCACGCTGGTCGAGGAACAGGCCGGCCGAATAGCCCGCGCCGAAATCGAGCCCGAATCGCACGCCGGCCTCGCGCACCGTGGTCGTGAGCGGGAGCGACGGTTCGCCGGAGAGCAGGACCGGGGCGTCGCGATCTTCATTCTGCCGTGGCAGAAATCTCGCGAAGACCCGCCGGGGTTCCCAGCCCGCCGCCGCGGTCCGGTACGCGACCCGCACCGCCTGCGGCCCGGGCCGCGAGGCGCGCACCTGGCAGCGCAACGTCGGCGTCGCGGCCAGCTCGGGGATGCGCAGGCGCGCGATCGCGTCGACGCGGACCGCGTG
>JBEBGK010000670.1:0-2902 GCA_040081515.1 Chthoniobacteraceae bacterium | reverse complement strand
CAGGACAACAAGGACAAGGCGCGGGCCGCAAGCCCGCTGACCTACGTCAGCGCCGACGATCCTCCATTTCTGATCATGCATGGCGACGCGGACCCCGTGGTGCCGCATCAGCAGAGCGTCGTGCTGAACGAAGCGCTGACGAAGGCCGGCGTGCAATCCCGGCTCGAAACGCTCGCCGGCAGCGGCCATGGCGACCGCGGATTTCGCACCCCGGAGACCTTCAAGGCCGTGCGGGAGTTCTTCAGTCGCACGTTGAAAAAATAGCTCACTCCGGCGGAAGCAGTTTCAGCAGGCCGGGCCGCGCGGCCGGCACGCGGTGACTGGCGCGGCCGATGGCAACGATTGGCGTCAGCCCCGGCTGCTGGATGCCCAGCAACCGCGCCAGTTCGCTCTCGAAATGAACCAGCGCGCGCTGCGTCGCCGGCTTCCGGTCGAGGTGGCTGAATGCGCGATGCAGCAGATCGTGCAGTTCGGGCGCGGAGTGATCGGACTCCGTCACCAGTTCGATCAGTTCGACGAAATAGGACGCCAGCGCGACGCTCCGGTAATCGCGCCGGAGCCCCTCGCGCGCATCGCGGAGCACCGCCTCGCGCAGCGTGTGCAGTTCGCTTTTTGCGCTGCGCGCAATGCTGATCTCGCAGTCGAAGAAAAGATCGAGCACGCCCGCGAGCCGGCTTTTCGGCCGCAGCGCACCCTTGGCGATCGTCTTGATCCTCCCGAGATCCTTCGTGAACCACGTGACGATGAGGCTCGTGTCGCTGAAGCGCGTCTTGCGTAGCAGGATGGCGGACGTGGTCTGCACCTTGGGCGCGCACAGATGCCGGAGAACTGCGCCGTCGGGAAGGATTGGTTTCCGCGGGAAATCGTTTGCCGCGTCCCGGCCGCGCCGCAATCGAACGCGGCCTTCCCAACTGGACGCAGAAAACACACCCGCAGCGTCAATGCCCCAGCAGGCCTAGGGCCGCGTCGATGCCGCGAACCTCAGGACCAGCTATGCCAACGGCGTCGGCTGAGCCCGTCAGGCTCGACACGCGGATCATCATGACGCCCGACGCCGCCAAGCGCCTCTGCCTGAATCTCAATGCGACTTTGCAGGCCTTCGAGCAGCGCTTCGGCATCATCGAACTCGATCTGCAAAAGCGAATCCGTTCGTAGCCGCGCGTGCGGCACGGGATCGCTCCGGTCCCACCCTCAACCGATCAGTCCCTTGATGAGGGTGCCACCAAACTGCGAGAGCTGCTTGAAGCGGCCGGCATGGTAATAGGTGAGCTTGTTGTCGTCGAGGCCGAGCAGGCGCAGGAGGGTGACGTGGAAGTCGCGCACGTGCGCGAGGCCTTCGACGGCGGCCATGCCGAGGTCGTCGGTCATGCCGAGCGTGGTGCCGGCTTTCACGCCGCCGCCGGCGAGCCAGACGGTCATCGCTTTGGGATTGTGGTCGCGGCCGTAGGCGGTGCCGCCGCGCACGCCGTTGTCGGGGGTGCGGCCGAATTCGCCGCACCACACGATGAGCGTGCTGTCGAGCAGGCCGCGCTGTTTGAGGTCGGTGATGAGCGCGGCGATGGGCTGGTCCACGCCGCGGACGAGATTGCCGTGGGCGCGCTCGATGTAGTCGTGCGAGTCCCACGAGCCGTTGTAGAGCTGCACGAAGCGCACGCCTTTCTCCACGAGCTTGCGGGCGAGCAGGCACTTGCGGCCGAAAGAATCCGTGGCGTCGGCGCCGATGCCGTACATCGCCTTCACTTTTGCGTCCTCCTTGGAAAGGTCGAGCACGTCGGGCACCTGCATCTGCATGCGGAAGGCGAGTTCGTAGTTGTCCATCCGCGCGGCGAGTTCGTCGTGGCCGGGATGCTGCGCGGCGTGCGCGGAATTGAGCTTCGCGAGCAGGTCGAGATTCGCGCGCTGATGCTCCTGCGTGACTCCCGCGGGCGGCGCGAGGTCGAGGATGGGCGAGCCCTTTGGCCGGAGCGGCGTGCCTTGGAAATGCGCTGGGAGATAGCCGTTGCCCCAATTCGCCGCGCCGCCCTGCGGGTAGCTCACCTCGGGCAGCACGATGAAGCCGGGCAGATCCTGGTTCATCGAGCCGAGGCCGTAGTTTACCCACGCGCCGAGGCCCGGATCTCCGCCGAAGCGGTTGCCGCAATTCATCTGATACATCGCCGTGGGGTGATTCACCGAATCAACCTGGCAGCCGCGATAGAAGCAGATGTCGTCGGCGACGCCTGCGAGGTGCTCCCAGTTTTCCGCCATGTCCGCGCCGCTCTGGCCGCACTTGCGGAATTTGAACGGGCTTTTCACATAGTAACGCTTGCCGCTTTCCATCGCGGACTTCTGCTCGCCCTGCCGGGTGAATTCCTTGAGGTGCTGCTTCTCGAGTTCGGGCTTCGGGTCGAACGTGTCGATGTGCGACGGCCCGCCTTCCATCATCAGGAAGATGCAACTCTTCGCCTTCGCCGGAAAATGCCCGGCCTTCGGCGCGAGCGGGCTCAGCTTTTCCGCCGCGCGCGCCTGGCCGGCCATCATCGCGGTGAACGCCACGCTGCCAAGGGTGGCCCCGAGGCTGTAGATGAATTCGCGTCGCGTCGGCGCATGGAGCGCGCGGACTCCGGCGCAGGGAAAATAAGTCGATGTCTTCATGGCGTTCTGGTGTGGCGGAAAGGATATGAGCGGACGACATGCAGAATGATGTTCTGAAGTTTGCCGCCATCCGCGTCTGCGGCGGCTTGGATTTCCGCGACGGCGGGTATGTCGAAGACCTCCAGTTTTCGCCCGAGCGCGTAGCTGAGGAGGTGCTCGATGAAGCCGCGAGTGAACTCGCGCGGTTGAGCGGCGAGCAGCGCCTTGTAGGCAGCGGGGCCATCGAATGCCCGGCCCGCCCACTCGGAGCGCGCATCCACCGGCGCGC
>JBEBGK010000669.1:0-2902 GCA_040081515.1 Chthoniobacteraceae bacterium | reverse complement strand
CGGCTGCGCTGCGAGGTGCTCACCGAGGGCGTGCTCGGCTCGCGGCAGAAGCTCAGCGCCACGAAATCGACGCCCAACTCCGCGCCGAGTTCGACGTCCGCGAGATCCTTCTCCGTGAGCGGAGGCAGGTTCACCTTCACCCCGGGCAGGTTGATGTGGCGCCGCGAGCCGAGCACGCCCTCGGTGAGCACCTCGCAGCGCAGCCGGTGCCCGAGCTTTTCGAGCACCTTCATGTGGATGACTCCATTGTCCACGAGCACCGTGTCGCCGAGTTCGATGTCCTCGATGAGCCCGTCGTAGTTCACATCGACGCTGAACTCCTCCTCGCTCACTCCACCCCGCACGGTGAACTCGAAGATGTCGCCCGGCTTCAGATTCAGCTTCGCCGGCAGATCGCCGGTGCGGATCGCCGGTCCCTGCGTGTCCATGAGAATGCCGACGATGCGCTTGCTTTCCCGCGCCGCATTGCGGATGCGCGGCACCACCGCGCGGATCCATTCGTGTGGCGCATGGCTCATGTTCAGGCGGAAGCAATTCACCCCCGTGTCGATGAGGGTCCGGATCATCTCGGGCGATTCTGTCGCCGGGCCGAGTGTGGCGATGATTTTTGTTTTGCGCATAAAATGTCCCTTGTCTCCCTGCGGATCGCCTTCGCTGCGATCGCCGCGGACCGTGCGCGGGGCCTGCGCGGGCGTCAAGATCTACCCCGCTACAGCGCGTGCCCGAAGTGGTCGCCCTCCGTGACGCTCTCGACGAAGCGGGCGATGAGCTCGATCGTCTTCTCCACGTCGCGGAGATCCGCCATTTCGACGACGGAATGCATGTAGCGCAGCGGGAGTGAAATCAGCGCGCTGGGGATGCCTTCCTTCACATCGAAGATGACGTCGGTATCCGTGCCGCTGTAGCGAGAACTGCTCTCGTGCTGGAGCGGGATCCTGGCTTTCTCGGCGACCTTGATGATGCGCTGGATGACGTTCGGATGATTGCACGTGCCGTGGGTGATGCTTGGGCCGGCGCCGAATTTCACCTCGCCGTGCAAGGCATTGTCGATCCCGGGCGTGTCGGTCGCATGGGTGACATCGAGCACGATCGCCACGTCAGGCATCAGCCGGTGCGCGACCATCTTCGCGCCGTGGCCGCCGATTTCCTCCTGCACGGCGTTCACGGCGATGACGGTGCTGCGCAGCTTCGCGCGATTCTTTGCGAGGCGGGCGAGGACCTGCGAGAGGATGAATCCGCCGAGGCGGTTGTCGAGCGCACGCCCGACGATCCGGTGCGGCCCGAATTCCTCGACCGTGTCCGAGTACACCGCGGGATGGCCGACGCGCAGGCCGAGCTTCTTCACGTCCTTGTCCGACGAGGCGCCGACATCGACGTACAGCTCGTGAATCTTCGGCGCCTTCTCGTCGGAGGAGCTGTCCTTGCGAAGATGGATGGCGGTGTTGCCGATGATGCCGCGGACTGCACCCTTGTCGCCGAAGATGTCGATGCGCCGCCCGCGCGCGGTGGCGGTGTCGCTGCCGCCGATGCGATCCAGGCGGAGGAAGCCCTCTTTGGTAATGTGCTTCACGATGAAGCCGATCTCATCCGCATGTGCCTCGAGCATGACGCGGCGGGGCTTTTTTCCGCCGGCCTCGATCGTTGCCCAGGCGGTGCCGTAGGCGTCGTTCTCGACGCGATCGGCGAACTTGCGCAAATAGGCCGCCCATTTGCGCTGGCCGGGGATCTCGAACCCGGTGGGACTCGGCGTGGAGAGGAGGTCGAAAAGGAATGACTTGGCTTCTTTGTCCATGCGGCGGGTTTGCCGAGTCCGCGAGGGCGGGCCAAGGTTTTTCGTGCGGCGCCGGCGCGGAACTCAGTCTTTCCGTCCCGCTCGCGCCCGTGCTACCACCCTCCGCCACCATGAAGCCGATCCTTTTCCTCCTGCTGTTCAGCGTCCATTTTGCATCGGGCCAGTGGTCGCCCGCGGTCCGCGACGAATTGCTCAAGCGGATGGACGCGCAGGCGTCCCGGTTCGGCGACATCTCGAGTCAGATTTGGGAGTTCGCCGAGGTCGGCTACCAGGAGGAGCGCAGCGCAGCGCTGTTGCGCGAGGAGCTGAAGGCTGCGGGCTTTTCGATTACGGAAAAAGTGGCGGATCTCCCCACGGCGTTCAGCGCCCAGTGGGGAAGCGGCAGGCCGGTGATCGGCATCCTCGGCGAGTACGACGCTCTGCCGGGCCTCGAACAGGAGGCGGTTCCCGCGAAGAGGCCGCTCAAGGCCACGAAGCCCGGGCACGGATGCGGCCACAATCTTTTCGGCGCGGCGTCCGCATTTGCCGCGATCGCGGTGAAGGAGCAGCTCGCGTCGATGAAAGGCGCGGGGACGGTCCGCTTTTACGGCTGCCCCGCGGAGGAGGGCGGCGGCGGAAAGATCTACATGGTGCGCGCCGGCGTGTTCAAGGACTGCGACGTGGTGCTGCACTGGCATCCCGGCAGCGAAAACCGCGCGAGCCTCAAGTCGAGCCTGGGCAATCTGACGGGCAAATTCCGTTTCAGCGGAACTCCCGCGCACGCCGCCGGGTCGCCGGAGAAAGGGCGCTCGGCACTGGATGCGGCGCTGTTGTTCTGCCACGCGGTGGAACTGCTGCGGGAGCACGTGCCGCAGAGCGCGCGGATTCACTATGTGATCACCCGGGGAGGGGACGCGCCGAACGTGGTGCCCGCCTTTGCCGAGGTGTTTCTCTATCTCCGTTCACCCAGCATGACGGCGGTGGATGCCGTGTGGCCGCGCATCATCAAATGCGCGGAGGCCGGCGCGCTCGCGACGGAGACGGCCTTCAACCTGGAAATCGTGAACAGCAACTACACCATTCTCCCAAATGACACCCTCGCGACGCTGCTGGACAGGAACCTCCGCCTCG
>JBEBGK010000668.1:0-2902 GCA_040081515.1 Chthoniobacteraceae bacterium | reverse complement strand
TCGCGCTCGTGCGCTACGAGGGAGATCCCGTGGCGTCGGTGTCCACGGACAACTGGTCCTGGTACTACGCCTATGCGTGGACCGCATACATGCACTACGCCTCGAATCGCGCATACTACCTCGGTCTCGCCAACTACTTCATCTACACGGGTTATGGGGAATACTACCGGCATCTCGGTGCCGCCAACCCGCGGACCGCATCGTCGTCTTTCTGGAAGTGCTACGGGAACGCGATGTTTTTCTTCCACGCGCACCGGGGCGACTTCAAGACCGGCGCCGCCCTGCTGAACGCCTATCACGCGTACGCCGCATCTTTCCTGAAATAGGCCAGGGCCGCGCGCTCGCGATCCCGCCGCCCACCTCGCAACCTGGCCCGGAAAAATGCAGACGCCGCGTCCCCTCGTGGAGACGCGGCGTGCATGGTCGGGCTGACTGTTGCGCGGGCTGACGAAAAGCGGTCAGTCTGCGAGCACCGGGCCGGTGCCTTCGTCGCGGATCTGGGTCTTGTCTTTGTCGCTCATGGTTTGGTTCTGGCGATGGAAACTAGCTGCAGCCCTGGCTAGTGCCGCACTCGGTGCAGCAGCCGCAGGCGCCGGCGCGGATGACTTTGTTGCTGCCGCAATTCGAGCAGGTGATGTCCATGAACATGTTGCCGAGGGCGTCCTTGAGGCGCTCCGCGTGGGTGTTGCCGTGGGCCTTGATTTGCGGATGGCCTTCGCTGCTGCCGTTGTGGGTGACGATGTCGATCACGCCGCTCTCGCCGGTGCGCTCGAGTTCGGGCACGGGGCGGTTCAGGGATTCCTTTTCGATGTCGGCGAGTTCCTTCAGCGGAAGGTCGGCCTGCGTCTTGTTCGGCGAGGTGGCCTCCTTGTAGCCCTTGATGAACTGGCAGCCGAGCCAGCGGAACACGTAGTCGGTGATGCTGCTCGCGGTGCGGATGTCCGGGTTCTTCGTGAAGCCGCTCGGCTCGAAGCGCGAGTGCGCGAATTTGCGGACCATGCTCTCGAGCGGCACGCCGTATTGGAGCGCCATCGAGGTGAGCGCGCCGACGGTATCCATGAGGCCGCCGATGGTGCTGCCTTCCTTCTGCATCTGGATGAACAGCTCGCCGGGCTGCCCGTCATCGAACATGCCGACGGTGATGTAGCCTTCGTGGCCGGCGATGTCGAATTTGTGCGTGAGCGAGACGCGGGTGTCGGTCATGCGGCGGCGGACGGGCTGGTCGGCCTGCTTGCGGAGCTCGGCCATCTCGGCTTCGAGATCGACGATGCGGCTTTCGAGCTGCGTCTTGTCGTTGAGCACCGCCTCGACGTCGGCGAATGCGCCATCGGCACTCGCTGCGCTGGTGCTGTGCTTTTTCTTGTCGGCGGAGAGCGGGGCGCTGCGCTTGGAGCCGTCGCGGTAGATCGCGATGGCCTTGAGCCCGAGCTGCCAGCCTTCGATGTAGGTGTTCATGATGTCCTCGACCGAGGCGGTCTCGGGCAGGTTCACCGTCTTGGAGATCGCGCCGCTGAGGAACGGCTGCGCGGCGGCCATCATCTTGATGTGGGCGCGGTAGTGGAGGCTGCGCCTGCCCTGGTGGGGCTTGAAGGCGCAGTCGAACACGGTGAGATGCTCCTCCTTGAGGCCGGACGTCACGACCCTGCCGAGTTCCTCGTCCTGCACGTCCTCGATGGTGTCGTACTTTTCAATGTGGGCGATGATCCGCTCGATCTCGCTGGTGCTGTAGCCAAGGCCGTGCAGCGCGGGCTTCACGGTCTGGTTGACGATTTTCAACATGCCACCGCCGGCGAGCAGCTTGTATTTCACGAGCGCGATGTCGGGCTCGATGCCCGTGGTGTCGCAATCCATGAGGAAGCCGATGGTGCCGGTGGGCGCGAGGACGGTGACCTGCGCGTTGCGGTAGCCGTGCTTCTTGCCGAGTGAAAGCGCGGCGTCCCAGACATGGCGCGCCTCATCCTTGAGGGCGCCGAACCGCCCGCTCGCCCCGATCTGCTCGACGCTGTCGCGGTGGAGCTTCATCACCTCGAGCATCGGCTTCACGTTGTCCCGGGCGACCGGCTTGTCCACGCCGCTGCAGGACGCGTCCTTGTAGCCGGGGAATGGCCCCATCGCCTGCGACATGCGGGCGCTCTGCTCGTAGGCGTGGCCGGTCATGATGGCGGTGATGGCGCCCGCGAGCGCGCGACCCTCGTCGCTGTCGTAGCCGAGGCCGTAGCTCATGATGAGCGAGCCGAGATTGGCATAGCCGAGGCCGAGCGTGCGGAAGATGTGGGAGTTCTCGGCGATTTCCTTGATGGGGTAGCTCGCGTTATCGACGATGATTTCCTGCGCGGTGATGAAGACGCGCACGGCGGCCTTGAAGCGCTCGATGTCGAATGCGCCGTCGGCCTTCTTGAACTTCATGAGGTTCAGCGAGGCGAGGTTGCAGGCGGTGTTGTCCAGGAAGAGATATTCCGAGCACGGGTTCGTGCTGTTCTGCCGCGCGGTGCCCTTGCAGGTGTGCCACTTGTCGATGGTGGTGTCGAACTGCATGCCGGGGTCGCCGCAGACGTATGTGCCCTCGGCGATCTTGCGGAGGAGACCGCGCGCGTCCTTTTTCTCGCAGGGCTTGCCGTCGGTGACGCGCTTGGTCCACCACTCGCGCCCGGCGACGGCGGATTCCATGAAGTCGTCGCTCACGCGGACCGAGAGGTTTTCATTCTGGAACATCACCGAGCCGTAGGCCTCGCCATTGAAGGAGCCGTCGTAGCCGGCCTCGATGAGCGTCCACGCCTTCCTCTCCTCCTTGGTCTTGGCCTCGATGAATTCCTCGATGTCGGGATGCCAGTCCTTGAGCGTGTTCATCTTCGCCGCGCGGCGCGTCTTGCCGCCGGACTTCACGACGTTGGCGACCTGGTCA
>JBEBGK010000667.1:0-2904 GCA_040081515.1 Chthoniobacteraceae bacterium | reverse complement strand
CGACCAATGGCAGACCTCCGTGCCGCAGGGGCTCTCACAACTCGCCGGCTGGGGCGGACGCGCCGCGGATGTCCTGCATGACACGTTCAACACGGGCCAGACCGCGATGAGCATTTCGCTGAGCGGCAACAATCTTTTCCAGGTCGGCAACAGTTCGCAGCAATTCGTCGTCACGCCCGGCGGCGCGCTCACCTTCACCGCCGCCGTGGACGGGCAGCCGGCGACGAATCCGCTCACCGTCAAGAACGCCGCGCATCGCAGCCTCATCGAGCAGCACTACGGGAATCTCATGCAGGAGTCCTTCGGCCAGCTCACGAAGACCAGCCTCGACCTGCAGGAATACTTCCAGGCGCTCTTCAACACCTTCGACGAATCGCGCATCCAGACGCCCTTTCCCGCGAACAACTACGTCGGCTACAACCTGCGCGCGATCGCGAAGATCATCGCGCTGCGTCCCCAGCTCGGTCTGCGCCGGCAGACGATCTTCCTCAGCTACGGCGGCTGGGATCATCACGCCGAGCTGCTCGACACCCAGGAGGGGATGCTCGCGTATCTCGACGGCGCGCTCACTGCATTCCAAAGGGCGCTCGAGGAACTCGGCGTGCAGGACGACGTGATCACCTTCACCTGCTCGGATTTTGCGCGCACGCTGCGCAGCAACGGCCGCGGCACGGATCACGCGTGGGGCGGCAATGCGCTCGTGATGGGCGGCCCCGTGCAAGGCGGACGCATCGTCGGCACTTTCCCCGATCTCACGCTCGAAAGCGGCGACGACGTCGGCTACGGCGGGCGCCTCCTGCCGAGCACATCCGTGGACAAATTCTTTGCCGAGATGCTCCGCTGGTTCGGTGTCAGCGCCACGAACATGAGCTACGTGCTGCCGAACATCGCAAACTTCTACGATGTGAATTCCAGCACGCTGCCGCTCGGCTTCCTGCGACCGGGGACGTGGACGTGACGCGGCGAGATCTTGGGTCCGGCGTGGTATCCCGCGATTGACTCCATCGCATGGCCGGCTCCTCGCGATCCCGATTGCTCTCGATTGCTATCCTCGCGGCCATCGTCCTCGGCTTCGTTCTGTTGCCATCGCGAAGACCGCAGCGCCCCGTCGGCGTGACCTTGTCCGGAGATCTGCAGACTCCGGACCCTGCAGCGACTCCCCGCGCCACCGGCGCGGCCACTGCGCCGGATTCACCCACTCCACTTTTCGGCGAGCGCATCCTCGAACACTACGCCGATCCCTCGCGCCCGCCCGATGAGGACTTGCAGGCGATGGCCCGCACGCTTGAAAATTTCGCCCTGCTCGTGAAGGGAGACAATCCGCTCCCGCTCGGAGCAAACGAAGAAATTGCCGCCGCCCTGCGCGGAAAAAATCGGGGCGAGCTGCGTTCGCTCCCGGACGATCACCGCGCCTTCAACTCCCAGGGGCAGCTCGTGGACCGGTGGGGTTCGCCGCTCTACTTCCACGCCCAGAGCCGCGACCGGCTCGAAATCCGCAGCGCCGGCCCGGACCGGCAGATGTGGACAGCGGACGACCTGCACCGGAAACACGACGGCCGATTCCTGCACGGCGAAGCGCTGCTCGCCCCGAGCCTGTTCGACGCTTCCACGCGCCGGCCTCGGTAGGCTACCGCCTGGCGACGCGGACGGCACTGGTTCGATGACGCAAGTCTTTCTGCGGACGGGCGAGGAGCCATCCTCCCAGCGAATCAGCTTGATGCCGTTCTCGACCGCACCTCGGAAGCGACCCCTTTCCCCACATTCACCACCACCCTCAGCTTCGACTCGCCGAGACTCGCCGCTTCTCCCTAGCTCGGCTTTTCCACTTCAGGCACTGCCGCCTGCTGTTTCTCCAATTCCCCACTGGCAAATTCATGCGCCTGCAAGATGCCCTTTGCCACGACGAGGGTCACCACGAGGCCCAGGCCGAAAATTGCGAATACGTAGTCCATGGGTCAGCGGTTCTTCCGCGTTGTGATGCCCATCGCGAGAATGGCCACACGCACTCCTACCCAAAGACTGAGAATGCTCGGCACCCAAAGTCCGACGAAGAGGCCGTATTCATGGCTCTTCAAAAACCAAAGCGCGACGCTCGCAAGGAAGCTGACGAATGCGCCGATGAGGAAGGGGTAGTCGATTTTGTGAAACATGGTCTCGAGTGGGGGGAACGCTCTCCCGCGTAAAAGGCTGGCGGGTTTGAACCGCCAGCCCCTCGCGGATTGATTCGTTACGGGATGAGGACGGTGTCGATGACGTGGATGACACCGTTGCTCGCGGCGATGTCGGTCTTGACGACGTTCGCGGCTCCGACGGTGACTTTTCCGCCTTCCACTTTGATGGGCGCTTCCTTGCCGTTCACGGTCTTGGCGTTCATGGTCTTCACATCAGCGGCCATGACTTTTCCGGCGAGCACGTGGTAGGTCAGGATCGCGACCAGCTTCTCCTTGTTCTCAGGCTTGAGCAGCGTCTCGACGGTGCCAGCGGGCAGCTTCGCAAATGCTTCGTCGGTCGGCGCGAAGACGGTGAACGGGCCCGCGCCATTCAGCGTGTCCACGAGGCCGGCTGCTTTGACAGCGGCGACGAGAGTGTTGAACTGACCGGCGCCGGCGGCGACGCCGACGATGGTTTTTGATTCACCTGCCGAGGCAGAGTTAATGGGCAGGGCGAGTGCTGCGGCGAAGGCCGTGGCGATGAGGATGAGTTTTTTCATGAGTTGGTTTTTGTTTTTGGTTGGAATGCGGGAGCGGTTGTTTTCTCCCGTGGGAAGCTGAACGCTGACGGCGGGTTCGCGGGTGCCGGGATTAGTTTTGTAAATTCACGCCGCGCATGCATCCGCGCGATTGCCTCGGACGTTCCCGGCCGCTCGAAGAAGGCGGGTGCCAAGCGCCGTAACGCGGACAGGAT
>JBEBGK010000666.1:0-2904 GCA_040081515.1 Chthoniobacteraceae bacterium | reverse complement strand
GCACGGAAACGCGCGCAGGACTTGCTCGACGAACTCGGCGTCGGAGCCCGCGCCAACAATCTCCCCGACGCCCTCTCCGGCGGCGAGCAGCAGCGCGTCGCCGTCGCGCGGGCGCTGGCCAATGAGCCGAGTCTCATTCTCGCCGATGAGCCGACCGCCGCGCTCGACAGCAAGCTCGGCCAGCAGGTCATGGAACTCTTTGCCCAGATCGCCCACAAGCGCAGCGCCGGCGTCCTCGTCGTCACCCACGATCACCGCACGCTCCATGTCTTCGATCGCATCCTGGATGTCGAAGACGGCATGATCCGCACCCGCACCAATCATCAACAGTCCACACCCGCATCCGTGAACCCGGCGCCGAAAACCCAATGACCGAAAATCCAAATCCCGCAAGTAGCTCGGCCGGCATCGCCGGGAAGATTGCGCACACGTTCATCAATTCCAAGCTCACGCCGCTGCTCGTCATCACGGCGGTGCTGCTGGGGATGGCGGCGATCTTCCTGCTGCCGCGCGAAGAGGAGCCGCAGATCAAGGTGCCGATGGTCGATGTGCTCGTCGCCATGCCGGGCTTCTCGGCGAAGGAAGTCGAGGAGCGCGCGACCCGACCGATGGAGAAGCTGCTCTGGGAAATCCCCGGCGTGGAATACCTCTACTCCACGTCCCGCGAGAGCGAGAGCCTGATCATCGTGCGCTTCAAGGTCGGCTCGGACCCGGAGCAAAGCCTCGTGCGCATCACCGAAAAGCTGCGCTCGAATTTCGACCGCATCCCGCACGGCGTCGCCCCGCCGCTCGTCAAGCCGAAGTCCATCGACGACGTGCCGATCCTCGGGCTCACCTTCCACAGCGCGCGCTACGATCACCTCACGCTCCGCCGCCTCGTCACGCAGGTGGATGACGCCATCAAGCAAGTGCCGCTCGTCGCCGAAACCGCGATCATCGGCGGCGCGCGACGTGAAATGCGCATCCTGCTCGACCCGGTGCGACTCGCTTCGCGCAACATCACGCCCGCGAGCCTCATCCCGATGCTCCAGCAGGCGAACAAGCAGTACCGCTCAGGCGGGTTGATCACGGACAATCGCGAGGTGGTGATCGAGACCGGCGCATTCCTCACCCGCGCCGAGGATGTCGGCAATGTGGTCGTCGGTGTCTTCGGCGGACGTCCCGTCTATCTGCGCGAAGTCGCCGAAATCCAGGACGGCGCTGAGGAGCCATCGAACTACGTGCTCTTCGGCCACGGTGCGACGCACGGTCCAAGTGGCGAGCAGGCTGCGGTGACCATCAGTGTCGCGAAGCGCCCCGGCGCCAATGCGATCACGGTCGCAAACGAAGTCCTCCGAAAAGTGGACGCGCTCAAAGGCACCGTCATCCCCGCGGACGTGGAGGTCTCCATCACGCGGCACTACGGTGAGACCGCCGCGGAAAAATCGAACGAGTTGCTGCTCCACATGGGCATCGCCGTCATCGGCGTGTGCCTGCTGATCTGGCTCACGCTCGGCTGGCGCGAATCCGGCATCGTCGCCATCGCAATCCCCGCGACGCTCGCGCTCACGCTGCTCGTCTTCTACCTGCTCGGTTTCACGCTGAACCGCATCACGCTCTTCGCGCTCATCTTCAGCATCGGCATCCTCGTCGATGACGCGATCGTCGTGCTCGAAAACATCGTCCGGCATTTTCACCTCCCGCAGAACAAAGGCCGCAACTGGACGCACATCGCCGTCGAAGCCGTGAGCGAAGTTGGCAACCCCACCATCCTCGCGACTTTCGCCGTCATCGCCGCGGTGCTGCCGATGGCCTTCGTCGGCGGACTCATGGGTCCCTACATGCGGCCCATCCCGATCGGCGCGAGCACCGCGATGTTCTGGTCGCTGCTCGTCGCGTTCATCGTCACTCCGTGGGCCGCGATCCGGATCCTCGCGTGGGGAAAGAAGTACCGCGGCGGTGGAGCGATGGAGAGCGGGAGTGATGCGAGTCAGAACTCCAACACTCCATCACTCCACCACTCCGCCTCCGAACACCCCGAGGACTTCTTCACCCGGCTCTACCGGCGTGTCATGGGCCCGCTGCTTTCGCACACCGCGTGGCGCTGGATGTTTCTGCTCATCATCACGCTCATGCTGCTCGGCGCGATGGGCACCGTCGCCATCGGTTGGGTGAAGGTGAAAATGCTGCCCTTCGACAACAAGAGCGAGTTCCAGGTCATCCTGAACATGCCCGAGGGCAGCTCGCTCGAGCGCACCACCCAGGCCGCCCGCGAGATCGCGGCCGCCATTCGCACCGAGCCGGAAGTCACCGACTACCAAGTGTACGCGGGCGTCGCTGCGCCGTACAATTTCAACGGCCTCGTCCGCCATTACTTCCTGCGCCGCGGCGCGAACGTCGCCGACATCCAGGTGAACCTCGTCTCGAAACACGAACGCAAGGCGCAGAGCCACGACATCGCCAAGCGCGTGCGCCCGCGCGTCGCCGCCATCGCGGAGAAGTTCGGCGCCCGCGTCGCCATCGCCGAAGTCCCGCCGGGACCGCCCGTGCTCCAGACCCTCGTCGCCGAAATCTACGGCCCCGATGAAGCCGCCCGCATGACTCTCGCCCACAAAGTGCGGCAGATTTTCCGCGAGACGCCCGGCGTCGTGGATGTGGACTGGTACATCGAAGACGATCAGCCGAAGGCGCGCTTCGTCATCGACAAGGAAAAGGCCGCGCTGCACGGCATCAGCGCCGCGACGATTTCCGAGACGCTCCGCATCGCCGTCGCCGGGCAATCCGTGGACCTGCTGCACGAGCCCGCGGAGAAGGAGGACGTCAACATTGTCCTGCAACTCCCCCGCTCCGCCCGCACCACGCCCGAGGAACTGCTGGCGCTTCGCGTCCGCTCCGGCGACGCGAATGCCCTCCCCGAGCCCGGCG
>JBEBGK010000665.1:0-2906 GCA_040081515.1 Chthoniobacteraceae bacterium | reverse complement strand
GTTCATCGCTGAGGCCGAGGACGTCGAAGGTCTCGCTGCCGTCGAGCTTCAGCGTCTGCGCGGTCACACCGTCGGGGAATTGCAGAGGGACCACGCCCATGCCGCAGAGGTTGCTACGATGAATGCGCTCGTAGCTCTGCGCGACGACGGCCTTCACGCCGAGGAGCGCGGTGCCTTTGGCCGCCCAGTCGCGCGAACTTCCGGTGCCGTACTCCTGACCCGTGATCACGATGAGCGGCGTCTTCGTCTCCGCGTATTTCATCGCGGCATCGTAGATGGGCATCACTTCGCCGTTGAATTTGGTCACGCCACCCTCAGTGCCGGGGCACATGAGGTTCTTGATGCGCACATTTGCGAATGTGCCGCGTGTCATGATGCGGTCGTTGCCGCGGCGGCTGCCGTAGCTGTTGAAGTCCTCGAACGACACGCCGTTCTCGGTGAGGAATTTCCCCGCGGGCGAAGCCTTCTTGATCGCCCCGGCGGGCGAGATATGATCCGTCGTGACGCTGTCGCCGAAGATGCCGAGCGGGCGCGCGCCTTTGATCTCCGTGATGTGGCCGGGCTGCATCCCGAAGCCGTCGAAGAACGGCGGCTCCTGGACATACGTGCTCTTGCGATTCCACTCGAAGACCTCGCCGATCGTGCCGGGGATTTCGTTCCATTTCGGATTCTGCGAGGCGAAGTCGCTGTAGAGCTTGCGGAAGACTTCCGGCGAAAGCGCGCTGCTCATCGCGTCGCGGACCTCCTTCTGGCTCGGCCAGATGTCGCGGAGAAAAACGGGCTTTCCATCTTTCCCGGTGCCGAGCGGCTCCGTGGTGAGATCGAGGTCCACGCGCCCGGCGAGCGCGAACGCGACGACGAGCGGCGGCGACATGAGGAAGTTCGCCTTGATGTTCTGATGCACGCGCGCCTCGAAGTTCCGGTTGCCCGAGAGCACGCTGGCGGCGATGAGGTCGTTTTTCGTGATCGCTTCCTCGAGCGCCGGGTGAAGCGGACCGCTGTTGCCGATGCAGGTGGTGCAGCCGTAGCCGACCGTCTGGAAGCCCAGGGCGTCGAGATACTGCGAGAGGCCGGTCTTGTTCAGGTAGTCGGTGACCACGCGCGAGCCGGGCCCGAGCGATGTTTTCACCGCGGGATTCACTGTGAGGCCGCGCTCGACGGCTTTCTTTGCGAGCAGACCGGCTCCGAGCATGACGCTCGGGTTGCTCGTATTTGTGCAACTTGTGATCGCGGCGATGAGCACGCTGCCGTGGCCCACGTTCACGTCTGCGTGCCTGTAGGGCGACCGGGAGAGATCGCCCGCCGCGTCAGGCGTGGGACGATTGGTGATCATCTCACTCTGGTCGCGCGGCGCGCCTTCCTGCGGATGGTTTGTCCTCGAATCCGTCGAGGCCATTTCACGGCTGCCGCCCTTGCCACCGCCATTGAGATGCACGGCGAATTTTTTCCCGATGTCGCCGGCGGCCTTGCCGTATCCGCCGTCGGGGAGCGCCTTGCTGAAAAGCGAGAGAAAGGTGCTCTTCAGCTCCGGCAGCTTGATGTGATCCTGCGGCCGCTTCGGACCGGCGACGCCGGGGACGACGGTCGAGATGTCGAGTTCCAGCTCGACGCTGTAATCGCACTGGCCCTTCGTGGGAATGCCCCAGAGGCCCTGCGCCTTGTAGTAGCTCTCGAATGCCTTGCAGTGCTCGTCGCTGCGTCCCGTTCCGCGCAGATACGCCACGGTCTCCTCGTCGATGCCGAAGAAGCCCATCGTCGCGCCGTACTCGGGTGCCATGTTGGCAATCGTCGCGCGGTCCACGACGGCGAGCGACTTTGCGCCCGGCCCGTAGAACTCGACAAACTTCCCGACGACCTTCGCCTTGCGCAGCATCTGCGTGACGTGGAGCACCAGGTCTGTCGCGGTGACGCCTTCGCGCAGCGCGCCGGTGAGATGCACACCGACGACTTCGGGCGTGAGGAAATACACCGGCTGCCCGAGCATCGCTGCCTCCGCCTCGATGCCGCCGACGCCCCAACCGACGACGCCGAGGCCGTTGATCATCGTCGTGTGCGAGTCGGTGCCGACCAGCGTGTCGGGAAAATAGACGCTGTCCTTTTCGAGCACGCCCTTCGCGAGGTACTCGAGATTCACCTGGTGCACGATGCCGATGCCGGGCGGCACGACGCCGAAGGTCTTGAACGCCTGCTGGCCCCACTTGAGCAATTCGTAACGCTCGCGGTTGCGCTTAAATTCCAGATCGAGATTCAGCCGGAGCGCGTCCGCGCTGCCGAAAAAGTCCACCTGCACCGAGTGATCCACCACGAGGTCCACCGGCACGAGCGGCTCGATCATCTTCGGGTCGCGCCCCAGACGATGCACCGTCGAGCGCATCGCCGCGAGGTCCACCAGCAGCGGCACGCCGGTGAAGTCCTGCAACACCACGCGCGCGACGACGAACGGAATCTCCACCGGAGCCGGTGCCTTCGCATTCCAGTTCGCGAGAGTCTCCACGTCCTTCGCGGTGACCTTTTTCCCATCGCAATTGCGCAGCACGCTCTCCAGCACGATCCGGATGCTGAGCGGGAGCCGCGAAACCTTCCCTACTCCCTGCCGTTCCAGCGCCGGGAGGCTGAAAAGTTTCCCCTGCTTTCCGTTGCCGAGGTCGAAGTGCGTCACCGTCTTGAATGCGTCGTTGCTCATGTCGATTGGTTTTCCGAGAGCACAGGAAAGCCTGCGTTCCGCCCCTCATGCAAGCGAATCGTCCAACGCCTTCACGCCGTGGCCGGAAGACGCCGCCGTGAGCCGGTCACTCGCGGTGGTACGGCGTGCCGCTGTTGATGCAACGCGCCCGGTAAAGCTGTTCGAGCAGCACGACGAGCGCGAGTTCGTGCTGGAGGGTGAGTTTTCCAAGGGACCAGCGCCA
>JBEBGK010000046.1:0-10944 GCA_040081515.1 Chthoniobacteraceae bacterium | reverse complement strand
CAGCAGGGCAGACCGGGCAGGATGCCTGCTGGCCGCACGGGCAGGGAAGCCCCTGTTCCACCGCGCCGCGCGTTTCGATCAAATCGCCGGGTCGTGAATGCGCTGAAACACCCTGTCCGCGCCTTCGCTCGCGCGGCTCGGGTCGCAGATGGTGATCCCGTCCTTGCCGAGGCGCGCCGTGACGGTCGCGCCTTTGCCTTTGGATGCCGGATCGAATCCTCAGATTGTTTTCACTGCGGGCGATCGATCACTGGCTGGTAGTCCGAGGTTCCCTTGTTTCGACTGGCTCTGAACCGACACTCGATCCGACAGAGATCGCTCACGCTATTTCAAAGTGAACTGATACGTGGTCAAAGAACGTGCCGGGAGAGTGTCGGCGTAGCCACCGCTGGTGGCGGGAGCCAACGGTGGAAGGTCGGCGGCATCCTCGGTGGCGCTGGTGCGCTGGCGCGTGGCAGGCGCGGCGCTGCCTGGGATGGCGAGTTGCACAGGCGCAGAGGCGTCGGTGTTGTTGACGACATGCACGATGAGTTCGCGCTTCGCGGAGAGGAAAGCGGTGGCCTTGATCCCGGCATCCGACGAGTTGCTCTCGACGACACGCATGCCCGGCGCGAGCGGCGTGGCCCATTGCCGGAAGACCCAGTAGGGCTTTTTCAAAACGTAGTCCTTCCCCCAATCCACATGGATGAGCGCCTCGCCGCCTTTGCGCGGTGGATAGACCCAGTCGTAGGCCATCCAGACATTGGCCCCGCCGGTGAAGGCGTCGTGCATGGCGGAGGCATAGGCGGTGCCCGCGTTGATTTGTCCCGGTGATTCGTCGTCACCGCGCGCGCACCACTCCGTCATCCACACGGGACGACCGCGCGCGAGCTTCTGCAGGTCGCCCCAGCGGTCGCCGCGCATGTCGTAGTCGTGCGCGCCGAGCACGGCGAGATGCTTGCGCGCTTTGCGTTCGATCGCGGGGATGTAGTTCTTCGCGGCACCCGGTGCGCTGAGGGTGTTGGGGCCCACGAGCAGCGCGCGCGGCACATCGGGAAACTTCACCGCCATCTTGTCGAGGTAATCGCCGACGATCTCGAAGAGCTTCGCGTGATCGTCCGGCGTGAAAAAGCAGCCCGGCTGGCTGTGGTCCCAATCGCATTCGTTCGAGATGGCGAGATACTTCACGGGACACCCATTGCGCGCCATGTGGGCGAGAAATGCCCACAGGTATTCGGCGTATTCGAGTTCGAGCTTCGGCTTCAGCGTCGCTTTGCCTTTGCCGCTCTCCTCGTTGTTCGTCTTCATCCACGGCGGCGGCGTGACCATGGTCGCCAGGAGTTCGATGTCCGGCCGCCTCTCCTTCGCTGCTTTGGCGATGGCGAGGGTGTGCGCGCAGTATTTGAAATTCGCGGGATCGAACGCGGGCGTCCACGGGTCCGCGTTGTCGTTCTGCGGCTCGTGCGTCGCGCGGATCATGAGGTGGAGATGGCGCGTATTCACCTTGGCAAACATGTCGTCATACAGCTCGCGCTGCCGGTCGTCCTTCTGCCGCGCGGCGAGACTGGTGATGTGCCCTTCAAAAAACATCGCCCCGCAGCCGAGGCCTTGGAACTCCTGCCGCACTTTACCCGGATGCACGGAGATGCGCACGGGTGTGGCGGCCTGCGCGGAGAGGGTGACGAATAAGGTGGTGAGGGTGATGAGTCGGAGCTTCATGGTGAGGTTGCAGATCGAGGGTTAGCAGTGCGCTTGGCGGGCAGCCAGGGGACTGCGGGCCACCTTGGGAAGTCCTGCACCATTTGTGGCTCCGACGTGCCGGGCGCGGGGGCGATGGTTCTGGATTCGATTCCGGCGCCGAGGTTGACGATCTGAGTGAGGCTGGACGTCAGTTTGGAATTGGCGGGGATGAAAGGGCGGAGTTGCCAGAGGAGTTGGGTGAGTGAGGCGCTGCGGCGTTCGCGCCATCCGGGTGCTTCGTGGCTGGAGTAGGTGAGCCCGGCGGCCTTCATCGTGGCAAAGTGCGCCTTGATGATCGCGTCGGCTTGCCGGGTTTGCGTGTCGCTGAGAGCGAAGGCTTCGCGCAGCGCCGTGGATTGCAGCGAGGCGATCTCGGCGGGAGTATCCTCCATGGCGGAGATTTGCGGTGCCCAGGTGGCAAACTTCATGAACGCCCTCACCACGCTTCCACTCAAGTCGCCTTCTTCGTTGAGCCCTCTTCGTTTCAGTTCTTTCTGCATCTCCTCGAAATCCCCCGAGACCAGCCGCGCATATTGACCAAACTCAGCCCCCATGTCCGTGATCCGCCCGAAGGACTCCGTGATCTCGGTGTCGAGCGACGGCGGGAGTGTCTTCTGCATTGCCAAAACTTCCGTTTGCGTGCTGACGGTTGCTTCCTCGATGCGGTGCAGTTCGGCACGCAGGGCGGCGTTGTTCTCCATCAGGGTTCTCGCTTCGTTTTCTGCAGCCGCGGCAGCGTGATCATCGGGCGGTGGTGGTGGGGCAAGCTTGGCACGCTCCGTAGCTATGGCGGTCTGGAGCGCGACACTTTCGTCGCTGCCGTGGCGCAGCCAAAGTGCGGTGACGATCACGATCACCAGCACCGGAAAGTAGAGCATGTATTTTTTCATGGCTTGTCCGCGCGTGGCTGCGGCGTGGCTTTTGGATCACCGCCGAGGGCGCCGAGATCCTCGATGGCAACCCCATTCAACAATCCCTCCGAGTATTCGAAAATGGGATGATTGCGAGCTTCCGGGGGAAGAAGCGCCTTCACATGGGCCTCCATCTCTGCGCTGGCGGCCGCGCGTCGCGTGGTCCACGCCTCGGCGTTTTCCTTGGGTCGCAGCGAGTCGATGAGACCGTTGTTCTTGAGCTGCTCGAAGTCAGCCACAAGAGCGCTCTCAATCCGCGGACGGAGCGCGGCGGGAAGCTTGATGGCTTCCTCCAAGGCGATGGCGAAAAAATGCGCCGCATCTGCCGGGCGATCTTCGAGCTTGAGGACTGTCCTCTGCAAAGGGATGAGCCCCATGAGGTCGGCCCCCATTTTCGCCATCAACTCAGCCTCCTTGGCCGTGCGCTCGCTTTCGTCCAATTTCTCCAAGGCGGCTGTCGCCTCCATCATCGGAGCCAGCTTTTTCACCATCGAGCGGGCGAGGTCTTCGATCTTGCCGTGGGAAACGACGACCTCCTCGTCGAGCTGCTTCACTTTCGCCCGGGTGTCGGCCAGCGCGGCCAGCGCATCCCCTTGCGCACGGCGCGCGACGGCGAGGCGCGTGTTCAAAGCAGCGGTTTCGGCGTGAAGGGCGGAGTGATCGCGCACGGCGAGCGGTGCGATTGCGGCGGGTCGTGGCTGCTGTTCGAGCGCGGCGAGTTCGTCGCGTAGTTCGGAGTTCGCGTGGGATTGCCACGCGATGGGGATGGCGGCGGCCAGGGTGATGACGGCGGCGATTTTGACAGCGGAGTGAGCCATGAGCGTGGTGAGGGTGAGTGAAAGTGGAGCCACAGCGGCGACCGTCGCGCCCACGACCACGGTCGGCGTGCCGACTTGCAGCGCCACCGCACCCGCGAGCAGCGCCGCCGCGGAACCTCCGAACCCTCGCCGCCGGAGCTGTGCGCCGAGGTTTTCCAACCCGCGCGAGACGCGCTTCCGCGCTGCGGCTTCCGTCACGCCGAGTGCCGCCGCCATTTCCGGATACGAGCGATCCTGAAGATAGTGCATGACGACGGCTTGCCGCTCCGGTTCGTGCAACGCAGCCAGCGCATCCTCGAGCATGGGCCACGCGTCACCGTCGCGCGCGGGCGCACCTTCCCCGGCGGTCTGCTCGTGCCTGCGCTGCCGCGCCGTCTCGCCGCGGACAGCGCGGAGCGCGACGTGGCGGGCGGCGTGATGCAGCCAGCCCGCGAGACTCGTCCGGTCGGAGAGCAGCCACGCCTTTTGCGCCAGTGTGGCAAAGACCTGCTGCGCCACATTGCGCGCCAGCTCTGCATCCCCGGTGACCCGCGTCGCCGTGCCGATGACGAGCCGCTCGTGCGTCCGCACCAGCGCCGCAAACGCACCCTCATCCCCCACCCGCAAATAGCGGGCGAGAAGGTCGGCATCGGTCAGCGGGATGGTCTGCATCTTCTCCTGTATGATCCCAGCCGCGCTGCGTTTTGTGACGACGAAGTTGATGTTTTCGCAAGCCGCGCGTCATCTGTCGTGGAGCTTCAAACCGATTCCGCCGCGAATCTTCGCCTGAGCCCACAACTGAAAACCTGTCCCCATTTGCAATGGGATGGCGTTGCTCACTTCGTTGGTTTCCCCACGGTTACTGTTACAGGCTTTCCGCCGAGTCGGGCGATCTCCACCGGAGCGTCCAACGGGTAGTCGCCGCTCATTGCTGTGATCACGAAATGGTCGGCCAACCGAGTCGCACGCGGCAGCGTGTAAGTGGAAGGGCCGCCTGCATAAGCGCGTTGTGCAGTCTGGGGCCTGATCAGCGTCTTGATGTAGATGTCCCCATCACCGGGAGGCGCGACGCGGCTGGCGATCAGAGCGACGCTCGCTTCGCGGGAACCGCTGGCGTCCGGGGCAGGAAGCGCGACCGAGTTGTGACTACTGTCCTCGTCCACAGAAATGTTTCCCGCGCTTGCCGTTCGGATCGTCAGCAGGGCTGCGCGAGTGTCCGCATCGGTTGCAACCTCAAGGAGCGAGAGACGGAATCCAGACGATGGAGTCTGGCCGGAGCGGTTGCAGCCGTGGAAAAGGAATGACATGACTGCGATGATCAAGAATGGACGAGCGATGTTCATAGAGCCAGAGGAGCTTAACATGAGTGGTATACCAGCAGATGATGCATTTGTGACGGCAGCGTTTGATTTGGGCGCATTCACGGCTCCGCGTTCTGCGCTGCCTGGCGTGCTTCTGCCGCCACCGCGTCAAAGTCGGCGGCGCGGGCGATGACTTGGGCGAAGGTCAGGCGCTGCGTCTCGATGAGGTGGCGCACTATCTGGCGATACTCGAAGTAGCGGTAGGACAACGAGGGATCGCGTTTTCCGGAGGCGTAGATGCGGAAACCCTCGGCATCGGGAAAGCTGCTCTCGCGGGCGATGTAGTCGGCGTAACCCTCGTCCACCCAATCCGGGAGCAAGATCCCGCGAATGACGCCGAGCTTGTGACGGATCAGGCCATGCGTGATCTCGTGTGCGATGACGGATGACAGCGAGCGAGAGTTGTATTTCGGCGCGGACCATCGGGCGACGTCGTTGGTGAAATCTGCCTGCGCGATGAACACATGGTCCGTCAAGGGCACCGAACCAGCGAAACCTCCCGCCCTGGGTTTGAAGAATTTGAACAGCCACGGCGAATTGCAGATGAACACACGCTCACGGCGGCCCGGCACAGCGAGTTCGGACTTCTGAACCAGCGCGGCCGCTCGCTTGAGGCACTCGCTGGCTTCAGCAGGCAGTGGCGTGCGCGAATAGAGCGTGATGCCCTCAGCCGAGACACCGTGCGCGAAGAGCACTTGCGGGAAGACATGCAGGCCGGCGTAGAGCAACGCCAGCACGGTGAAGATCCGCTCCGCACGCCGCAGAGTGCGGCCGAGGCGGGTCTTTGGCGCTGGGCGATTGAAGCCGAGCCAGCGGAGGAGGATGGCGAGCGGAATTTTCATCATTTGGGGCTACAGCTCGCGAGGCAAAGGAAGAGAAGGGGAAACCGCTCCGGCGCTGGGAATCCACGCTTCGTTAGGCGCGTTTGGATCATTTTGCCAGGTCGAGTCCTTCAAGGAGCCCACGTAAGAGTCCGAACTCCGGTCGTTGCATTTTCCACTTCTGCGTGTCCGAGGCCGTTACCTTTGGCAGTGAGTCAACCGCTCGATTGGGGGGAAGAATCATACCGGCTACCCCGCCTGTCAGCGATATCAAGCCGCCGCCGCCATGGCAGGAAGAGCACTGTTGGAGGCCGAGCGGAAAGTGCGTTTCCCCCGTGAACGGCTCCCGTTCCTTGAGGCGGCGCAAGTGAACGTTCGTCTCCTTGCCCAGCAACGTATCAGGAGACAATTTGAAGGCCGCAGCGCGGAAGCTGTGCAGTCTCCCGCTCTCAGAATTCACCGCCGACTGGAAATCAATCATCGCCAGCGACCTGCTGATCCGAGTGGCAACAGGGACGCCGCGGTCGGAGATGGCGAGCATTCTCTCCAGCAGCACCGCTTGCGCGTGGGCGGGGAACTTCGGAATCGGCGGAACCGGGTCCACTCGCACGGCCATGAAATTCAGAATCGCATCCCGCCGGCGTCCCTCCGCGACTGCATATTCATTGTGGCTTCTGAGGTAGTCTTCCAAGGGCTTGCGCCCATTCGGGAATCGCACAAACAGGAGGAACTCACTGCGCCCGCGACGACTCATCTCATGCGTCAGTGCGATCCTGTCCAAGTTCTTATACGTCAATTGGAGCCAGTCGCTTCCCTTTTCCAACAAGTCAGTTGGCAAATCCACGTCAAATTCCGTGTGGCGCTTCTTATCATCGCCAATCGCCGCGCCCGTATGAGTCGCTGGCAGGTGTTTGATTTCCTCTTCGGTCAAAGCAGAAACGGCGATGACTCTGGCGAGTCGCATCCGCAATACCCGGTTCAAAGGTTCGTGATAGTCGCTCTCACTCGCCAAGGAATCGAAGGCATGCCATGCCGCATCCTGCATCAGGAGGCGGACGACAGGCCGCTGCGCGCGCAGGAGGCCGACGTCCTTGAGTGCCGCATCCAGCAAGATTTGGAGCGAAGGATCCACTCGCAAAGGCCGGAGTTCATTTGCTTCATTGGGCCGGATAGATTGATACAGTGCTTTCCACGTGGCGTTGTCTGCGAACAACAGCGTGGAGTTAGGTATCGTTGGTTCCTGCCCTGATGAACGTGGCGTGCAAAACCACAGAGTGGCAAGAAAGCTGATGAGGATTCGCATTTCATTCATCGCTGTTAGGAGTTTGCCCGCCAACCAGCGAAGTGTTTTCACTCTCTCGCTTTCATCTCAGGAGCATCCGTGGTTTCGCCACTTGCCTTCAAGAGCAACCTATTCGAGGCGAGCATCGGGCCCAGGAGTATGAGGGGGAGAATCAGCGGCCACGGGAACTTGGTGGAGCTGAGGCCAAAGTGGAGGATCAGCGGCAGAATGAGTGCGCCGAGCCAGCAGAGCGTGTTTTGTTTGAGCAGGTTGTTCTTTTCGGAGGTGGTCATGGTGTGTCTTTGAGTTGGAGTTTGAGTTGAGGCGCCCGAGTTTACGCGCTGAATAATCGGCAACTCGACGTCGATGTCACGGTTGGTCTTTGAAGATGCGTTCGTAATCGCTGACGCGGAGAAGCCGATGCTTGGGATCGTCGGGGAGCGGCTCCTTGAGACCGAAATACTCCTGCGGATTGACGTCCTTGTCCGGCGCGAAGCCGATGAGATACATCCGCGCACCGTTCTCGCCCTCCCACTCCTTCAGGTTGAGGAAGCAGGCCGCTCCACGCGCCCGCGCGATGTCGTAGGCCCCGCGCATCACGAACATCGCCGAAACCACCGAGTCGCCTCATTTCACAAACACCGTCACCGAGCGGCCGCATCGCGACACAGCCGAGCGGCGTGTCGCCATCGAGCGCGAGCAGCAGCCGTCCGCCAGGCGGGACGTAGCAGCCGGGGACCGCGGCGAGTTCCTCGGCGAAATGCTGGAAGCCGAGGTCGATGCCGAGCCACGCGACGTATTCCTGAAAGAGCGCGCGGATTGCGGCGAGGTGCGCGGGCGTCGTGGCGTCGTGGATTTCCATCGGACTCACAGCGTGAGCTGGAGAAAGACCACATCGAGCCAGCGGTCAAACTTCCGCCCGACTTCGGGAAAGCGTCCGACTTGCGTGAAACCTGCGGCTTCGAGCAACGCGATGCTCGGCGTGTTTTCCGCGCAGCATCCGCCCACGAGCGCGTGCAGGCCGAGCGCCCGTGCCCGCGCGATGAGGTCGGCGAGAATCGCGCGCCCGATTCCGCGCCGGTGAAAATCGCGGTGGACGTTGACAGTGAGTTCCACCGTGCGCGCATACGCCGCGCGCGGACGGAATGCACCCATCGCGCCGAAGCCGACGACGCGCCCGCCGATTTCCGTGACGGTCGCGGGATGAATCTCCGCGCGGCCCGTGAGCGTTTTCTCCCGGTCCTCGAGCGAAAGCGGCTCCGTGTTGAAGGTCGTCGTCGTGTGGATGACGTAGTAGCTGAGGATGTCGTTGATCGCCGCCGCGTCGGCGACGGTCGCATTGCGGATGTGAAGGCCGGTGGTGTTCATGATTTGGCGGCGGCGCGATCCCCGGTGAACCGTTCGAGGCAGACGGAGTAGCTCACAAAACCCGACGCCTCCCAAAAGCCGCGTCCGAGTTCGTTCTGCGCGAGAACTTCCAACGTCACGCGAGTGCGCGCAGGGAACACCTCGCGGAAGAGCATCTCCACCGCCTGACTGCCGATGCCCTGCCGTCGCTTCTCACGGCACACAAAGAACTGCCGGAGATAAATTCCGGAGTCGGGTTCGATGCGGAAAAGCGCATAGGCCACTGTACCACCATCGTGCTCGAACAGGATCGCGCGATACTCGCCACCGGCAAGCCAGCCGCGCATCCGCTGCTCCAGCTCGGCAACGGTCATCGGATTGCGATGCCCCTGATCGCGGATGAGTTGGTGATTCAACTCGGCGAGCAGCGCGCAGTCTTCGAGAGTGGCGGGGCGGCTCGTGATGCTGTCCTTGGTCATCGTCAGATTCCTCCGAGTTGCAGTTCCATGAACACGGTCTCCTGCACCGGCGGGTCATCATAGGCGGCGCGTCGTTTGAACTCCAGCGCTTCGTAGAGCCGGATCGCATTTTGCATGAAGGGCAACGTATCGAGCACCATGGTCGCGTAGCCTGCATCGCGTACTTCAGTGTTCACACGCTGGGCGAGTGCGCGGCGCGGCGCGGTTCCGGCAGCGTGGACGACTCGAACGCCCGAATGAACGCTTCGATCTCGTTGGCGGTGGCTGGCATCATGTTCTGGGTTGAATCAGATCCCATAGGTTTCCGTAAAGGTCCTCGAACACGGCTACCGTGCCGTAGCTTTCCACCTTTGGCTCACGCACAAAGACGACGCCCTTGGCTTTGTAATCGCGAAAGTCACGCCAGAAGTCATCAGTGACGAGAAACAGAAACACCCGGCCGCCGGTTTGATTTCCGATCCGTGACGCCTGCTCTTCGCTGGTCGCTCGCGCGAGAAGCAATCGAGATTCCGTTGATCCTGGTGGGGCGATGACGACCCAACGTTTGTCCTGCTCTGGAATGCGGGTGTCTTCCACCAAAGTGAAGCCGAGCTTTCCGACGTAGAAATCGATGGCTTCATCGTATTCGCGCACGACGAGCGCGATTTGTCCAATCGACTGCTTCATGGCAGGCGACATCTTTTGGTCAGTGGTCATGGCCCGCATAAATCCACATCGGTTCGGTCTTGCCCGTGCGCTCGAAGCCGCACTTGCGGTAAAACTCAATCGCCCGTCCATAGGCGGATGTCATGGATAAGCGGGGACGGCTCATGTGTTCAGACATCAGCGTTGAGCGTGGCTGCAAGGTAGCCGTCGAAGTCGGGTGATGCGCTCTGTTGCAAAACATGAGCAACCCACGCATCGCGCTCGAATGCCTGGAGGCGCAAGTCCCAGACGCACGCCGAAAGGCCGGTGGGCGTGACGTAGGTGAATTCGTCGGGCTGTGCGGTGGGAGAGACAAAGACGTGGTGATGGAGTTCGTTTTCGTCGGCCCAGAGATCGAGAAAAACGAAGTTGGAAGTGCGACCATCGTGAACGCCGAGAAAGCCGAGGTGATAGTGGCCGAGATCGACAGGCAATGAGCGAAGATGCTGCGATGCGATGCCCTTGGCCGCTTCCACCAACTCGGGACGCGGCTGCGGACGGGCGTAAGCGATGCCATATAGTTTGATGCGCCAGTCGTCCACGCGCCAGAGGTCGAGGAATCGGATGGGGCGTTGCTGATAAGGTGTCATTTGGGTGATTCTCGTTCGGCGTTTCAACGCTCATGCAGAAACCTCCTCAACAAGGAAAAGGCGAACATGGGAGGTGACTGCCCGTGCCTTGTGTGCGTGCGCAGCGCCTGCTGGAATCATAAGTGCCGAGCCCTGCGGAAAACGAACGACACGGCCGGAGAAGTTGATTTCGAGTTCACCCTCCATCACGAAGCCAGCATGTCCCTTTTCACACCAATGGGACTCCACAAACTCAGGGGACAACTCAAGAAGCCGCACCTGCCTGGAGCCTTCGCGAAAGACTTTGAAACGCGCACCCGCCTGTGGCGACTGCCACTCAAGCTGATCAAAAAGGATTGGGTGCGATTCCATTGTCGTGACTGGTTAGACGTTTCCGGTCGCATCGGAGATTCGTGTGATGAACCACTCGACTGTGGCTGACAGCGTGTGCGCACCGGACTCGTCGTGAAGCTCGACGGCAACGCTGATCATCGCCCGGCCCCTGGCCGCAAGGTCGGCGCGAACCTGCTCAAGCGTCTCTCGCGGGGTGGAAACGGTGGATGTGACTGCACCGTTGGCTGGCTTGCGGAACTTGGATGCGAGGCGGCGGACGACGGGAACCACCCCGGACGCGGAGCCAAGCTCGCGCAGCAAAAACTCGCCGCTGGAAGCCTCGGCGAGCGCAAGCTGCGCGCTGGCGTGAACGGTGCCGAGATGGTTGAGATACTGCGCGCCTGCCGGAAGCCGCAGAAGGTGCGCCGGGTCGGAAGCCATCTCGATGCCGAGAAAGCTGTTGAACGGAAGCTCTGTGACGCCGTGATTCATACTGTGGGTTCGCGTTCGGGTGTGCTTGATCGGGTCACTTCCTCCTCTTGGTGAACTTCGGTGCCATGTCTATCGGATCAGTCTTTGGCACAGGCGCGTTGAACGTCGTGGCTTCGGCGTTTCCGCCTGCTTCCTGGCTGCCTCGCATT
>JBEBGK010000664.1:0-2910 GCA_040081515.1 Chthoniobacteraceae bacterium | reverse complement strand
CAGTGCCCATCCCGCGGTCCCGCACAGAGGACTGTGCGGACCACTCTGCGCGGCGTGATGCGGACACTCTTGTCCGCAGGATGAGAGGGACAGCCCGCCTCCTTCCGTCGGCAGCTACGAGAGCGCGGCCCACCGCAGCCGCGCGGTGGACGCGCGTTCGTAGGGTAGCTCTCCAGAGCTGCGCGGATGCGCGGGCAGGAGAAGCGCAGTTCTGCAGAACTACGCTACGAAACGCTCACGGCAGCGGCGCGATTTCGCGCACGGAGAATTCTTTCAAGTCCACGGCGACGTAATCCGTGCGGAAGTAAACGGCAGGGAACGCGGCGGTGAGGATCTGATCCTGCGGGCGGTCGCAGCCGGGCTTTTCGCCGCGCCAGCCGCCGGTGTCCTCGAACTCGGCTGCAAGCTTCCAGTCGTCGCGCAATTCCGCGTCCAGGTAGCACTGGAGCCGCACCTTTCGATCGCCATCGAAATTGCGGCAGACAAATTTCATCCCCACCCATCGCCCCTCGGGCACCGTGGGCCACGGCTTCGGCGTGGGCGACGGCGCGAGCTGCGTGTAACCGCCCGTGTGCCATAGCTCCTTCTTGAAGCCGAGTTGCCCGTCGAACCGCGCGGTGGCGTGGTAGCTCGTGCCTTCGCACGGCACCGAGTCGTCGTGCCGCAGACCGCTGCGCGCGCTGAGGTAAAAGGCCTGCCAGTCCACCTTCCGGCTGCTCGCGCCGCGGCGGATGTGGACGGTCATCTCCACATTGCGCCACGGCTTCACTGCGCCGCCGTCGGGCGTGATGACGTAGAGCCGCGTGGTGCCGGCGGTGAAAGATGCGATACCATCGCCGATGCGCAGCGGCACGTCGGAGGAATTGCGGCACAGCGCGTCGAGCGGATCGGTTTCGTAGGGCTTCACCACGCGCGCGGCGTCCCACTTTGCGATCCACTCGCGCCCGCCCGGCGCGGTGGGAAAGAGGCGCTTCGGCTCAGGCTTGTCGTCGGCGGCCACCATCCCGATGCCGAGGCCCAAGGTGATGCCAAGCACGCAAAGCCGAACGGGGCTTCGCGATTCAGCGGCGAGAGACGGCAAGGTGCGTGTCATGGATGAAAGCGCGCCCGTTCTACACTGCCGGGCTGTGAATTCACCGCCTTTTGTCACGTCTTCCGATAAGATTGTGATTTGTGCCGGCGGCAGCGCGGCGATGGGCGGATTCTGCGTGTGCGAGGAGCGCCTCAGCAGGCTCCTAGTAGTCACGGAAGGGCCCGCGTGGCTCGCTCGCGTCCATCTCCCTGCGCCACGCCTCCCACCGGCCTTTCACATCCGCGAGCGCATCGGGCTTCTCCTGCGAGAGATCCTTCGTCTCCCCCGGATCGCTCGCGAGGTCGAAAAGACCGCCGCCTTTTTCGGAAGCGACCCACTTCCAATTCCCGACGCGCGCCGCCTTGTCCGCACGGCGCTGCCAGAACATTTCGGTGCGCGGCGATGTTTGTTTTCCCGCGAGGACAGGCAGCATGTCGAAGCCGTCGAGCTTCACGGCGTGCGGCGCCTCTGCACCGGCGGCGGCGAGTAGCGTGGGGAAAATCTCCAGCGACGTGAGAAATTCATCGCTCACCTTTCCCGCAGGGATGCGGCCCGGCCAGCGCGCGATGAATGGCACCCTCAATCCGCCCTCCCACATCGTGCTCTTTGCGCCTTTGAGCGGCGCATTGCCGCCGTTGCCGCTGCCGCCGTTGTCGGAGAAAAAAATCACCAGCGTGTCATTCTCGATGCCGGTTTCGCGGAGCGTGGCGAGCAGTTCGCCGATGGCCTCGTCCATGCACGCGACCGCGCCGTAGTAGCGCGCAAGATTGTCGGGGATGCCCTTGGCGAGATACGGCGCGGAATATTTCTCCGGCACCTGCACGCCCTCGCGCGGCGGGCGCCCGCCGGACTTCTTGCCCGCAGGAGCGGCGTCCTCTTGTGCAAATGACGACGCGCCATGCGGTGCGTTGAACGGCAGATAGAGCAGCCACGGCTTCGCCTTCTGCGCGCGGATGAAGGCCAGCGATTCGCGTTTGAAAATCTCGGTGGCGTAGGTGCCCCGGTCCTCCTGCGTGCGGTCGTTGCCGCGGAAAAGCGACGGCACGCCGTAGCGCTCGTGCGTGTAGTAATCGATGCCGTTGTTTCCGTGCCCGTAGAAAAAGTCGAAGCCGCGCTGCAATGGCAGGAAGCGGCGCGCCTGCCCCATGTCCCACTTGCCGACGACGCCCGTCGCATACCCCGCCTTCCTCAGCGCATCGCCGATGGTCTTTTCGCGCACATCAAGGCCGAGCGTCATCTCGGGCGAGGTCGCATATTCCTCCGGAGTGTACCGATGCCCATAGTTCACCATGTCGTTGCGGATCATGTCGTAGAGGCCGTTCCGCTGCGGGAAGCGCCCGGTGAGCACGCTGCCGCGCGACGGCGTGCATGCGGGCCACGTGACGTAGAAGTTCGTCGCGCGCACACCTTCCGCGGCGAGGCGGTCGAGGTTGGGCGTGAGCACCGGTTTCGTGCCGATGCAGCCGAGGTCCGGCCAGCCCTGATCGTCGCTCACGATGAGGAGGATGTTCGGACGGGTGGCTGCGTGAGTAGTCCGCGGCGCGACGGCGATGAGGAGCAGGAGCGCGAGGAGGCGGGGGAGCATGCGGGAATGATGGTTCGCGGTGATGAGCGGCGTAAAGCGAGTTTCCGGCCGCCGACTTTTCCGTCCGGCCGCACGGGACTGCTGGCAACGGCGGATGGATCGACTAGAAACTCGCGACCGTGAAAGCCGTCCTCGAAAAAACGCCGCGCGCGCAGTGGGAATCCTTCCACTGCGAGGTCGTGCGCGGATCGAGCTACCATGCGATGTGGCATTTCCACCCGGAATTTCAGCTCACGCTCGTGCTGGAACTGTC
>JBEBGK010000663.1:0-2913 GCA_040081515.1 Chthoniobacteraceae bacterium | reverse complement strand
GGCCGCGAAGCACACAGCAAGCTCACGCAAGGCTCGCATGCAAAGGAATGGCGCGAAGCGATGACGGACGCCGAACGCAATGAGGCGAATCCATTTTCCGCATGGGCCAAGCTGCACAAGCGCAGCGGCAACGAAATGGCGAAGGCATGGAGCGGGCTCGCCGACGCGACCCGCGCAAAATCCGCTGACGCCGTTCCGGCGGGACGCCATTGGGATTTTGCAAAATCACGCACCGATTTCGCCGAGTGCTTTCACTACGGCACCGGCGTCGGAAATGCCGCCGGCACTTGCGGCGATTTCACCGTTCCCGCCACCGGGGAAAACGTGCTCACCGGCCTCATGCCCGCGGGCGTCACGACAAACGCCCTGACTGCAAAACACAACGGCGTGCTGACCACGCAACAGTTCCGCGTGGAGACCGATTGGATCAGCGTGAAGGCGTGGGGCGGCGGCGGCGCGCAATGCAGGCTCATCGTCGATGGCTACCCGCTCGGCACGAACCCGATTTTCCCGCGTGCACAGCTCGCAAAGGACGAACCCGGCTGGCTGCGCCTCGACACGAAGTACCGCAAGGGCTCGTGGGCATACCTCGAGTTCGCGACCGCTGCCGACCAGACGCGCCGCGACAAGAAGGTGAAGGACAAGGGCGATTTGTCTTGGTTCGGCGTGAGCGAGATCGTCTGCCACGACGGCGCCGAGCCGCGCGACCGCGACTCTGCGAGTGCAGCTTTGCTCAAGGGCAATCCCCCGCGCTCCGCACAGGAACTCGCTGCGCGCTACGCGGAGGCCATCGGCAGCGCGCTCGCCGCATGGCGCACGCAGACACTCGATGAACCGCAACGGCTGTTGCTCGACTTCCTCATCCGACGCGGACTGCTCCCCACATCGCTCGCGCACCTCGAAACGGTGAAGCCGCTCGTGGAGCAATACCGCCAGATCGAGGCCCAAGTCCCCGCCGCGCGTCACTCGCCCGGGGTGCTGGAATCCGTCGCAATCGACGCGCCAATGCTCCCGCGCGGCGATCATCTCAAACCCGGCGAACCGGTGCAGCGCGGATACCTCGGCGTGTTCGGCACCTCGGCATTTGCGACGAAGCAAAGCGGCCGCCTCGAACTCGCGAATGCGATCACGGCCCCGCAAAATCCGCTCACCGCACGCGTGATGGCAAACCGCATCTGGCTGCATCTCTTCGGGCGCGGCCTCGTCGCGACGCCGGACAATTTCGGCCGCATGGGAGAAAAGCCGACGCATCCCGAGTTACTCGACTACCTCGCCATGCGCTTCGCCGAGGAGAACTGGTCGTTGAAAAAGATGATCCGCTTCCTCGTCACTTCGCGGGCATTCGCGCTTGCCGCCGATGCATCCCCCGAGGCGCGCGAGCGCGACGCGGCGAACGATTTGCTCTCGCACGCACGCATCCGCCGCCTCGAAGCCGAATCGATCCGGGATTCATTGCTCGCGGTGTCGGGCCGCCTCGATCCGCAAATGGCCGGCCCCGCCGTGCCGAACACGGAAACCGGCGACCGACTGCGCCGCAGCGTCTATCTCACGATCCGCCGCACGGCGCTGAACCCGTTTCTCGAGGTCTTCGACGCGCCAAAGCCCTTCACGACCGCCGGCAGGCGCGACGCCACGAACGTCCCCGCGCAGTCACTCACGCTGCTCAATGACCGCTTCGTGCTCGACTGCGCGCGCATCTGGGCAGACCGGCTCGTCGGGGAAACTGCGGATGCAACGCCCGAGGCACGCATCCGCCGCATGTTCGCCGCCGCGTTCGCCCGTGAACCCTCCGCCGGCGAAATCGCCGCGAGCAGGAATTACCTCGCTGCCGCCTCCACCGCGCCGCTTCTGCAGGACGCACCCGCATGGCGCGACTTCGCGCAGTCCCTCTTCAACGCAAAGGAATTCATCTTCCTGCGATGAATGCCGACGTCCTCATCGCCGGCGGCGGAGTCGGTGGCGCGGTGCTCGCCGCACTGCTGGTGCTGGGCGGCAGGAAAGTGACGCTGCTGGAACGAAGCACAAAACCACCGCCATTTCTGCGCCCAGAGATCCTTTGGCCAGCGGCCGTTCAGACCCTCTGCGGCATTCGCGACAGGGCATTCTGGGAGACACAATGCATCCGTCCGCTCGGCGGCATCTCGCTCCATCAGGGGAATGAATGGAAGGCCGTCGTCACTCGCGACACGCTCGATCACGCGGGAGTGCAACCGTTTCTCACCCACCCGAATCATCTCCGCGAAACGCTGCTCGCCATCTGCGGAGCGGACTTGCGACGGGGAACCGAAGTCACGGAAATTGTGCGTCGGAACGGAACCGTCACCGGCGTCCGCGCCCGCAATCTGCAGGGCGGTGAATCGTTTCCGGTCAATGCCTCCCTGACTGTCGGCGACGACGGAACGCACTCGGCGGTGCGCGCTGCGTGCGGCATCGGGATCCGTCTGCATCATTTTCCGGTTGAGTTCTTCGTCCGCGGGATCGCCAAACCTCAGACCATGCGCGACGACGTGGTGAAAGTGTGGCTGGTCCCGCGCGAGGATCGCTCCGGGCTGATCGCTTTCGGTATGATGCCACTGCCCGGCGCGGAAGCGGCCTGCCTCGCCGTCGTCCGCGGCGCGAAGGCGAATGACACCGCGGCGCTCACGAGCGCATTCCGTAAACTTTTCCCACGAGCCGAGGACGCGCCTGCTTCGCCAGAGCAGCTCGATTTTCCGCAGGCCTTCACGCGCATTCACCGCGAGTGGGGCCATGCAGAGCGTTACGGGGCGCCAGGAGCGGTGCTGCTCGGCGATGCCATCCATCCCGTGAGTCCCGCTGGCGGACAGGGCGCGAACATGGCCATCGCGGACGCTGCGGTCCTCGCGCGACTGATTCTGGCGGACGAGGCGAACCTTGTCCCCGCCTACGAGGATT
>JBEBGK010000662.1:0-2917 GCA_040081515.1 Chthoniobacteraceae bacterium | reverse complement strand
CGTCGCCGAGCCGACCAGCGCGGAGTTCCCGTTCATCCTCCTCACCGGACGCGGCACCTCGTCGCAGTGGCACACCGGCTCGCGCACCGGCAAGAGCGACGTCCTGCGCAAACTCGCACCGGCAAATTGCTATGTCGAAATGAACCCCGCCGACGCGCAGCGCCTCGGCATCGAGCCCGGCGATGAAGTCACGATCTCGTCACGCCGCGCGGTGATCGTCGCGAGCGCATTCATCACCACCACGGTACGCGCGGGCCAGATCTTCATCCCGATGCACTATCGCGAAGTGAACCGCCTCACGCACTCCGCCTTCGACCCCCACTCCCGCCAGCCGAGCTACAAGTACTGCGCAGTGTCGGTGGGGCGATCCAAGGCTTCCACGCAGACCGCCCGCTCATCTCCGGCCCCGGTGTGAGAGCCTCGGCGGCCCGATCAGGCGGCGGATGCGTCGGTGCGCGGACGCACGCCGCTGGTGAGGCCGGAACTCCGCCTCATTTTGGAATCCTTTTCCTCAGGGTAGGCCACGCGTGAGTGCATCATGCTGCTCAGCGTGTGCCGGAAGCTCTCCGCGACGGCCTGCAGATCGCAGAAGGTCAGGTCGCAATCATCCAGTTGCTCGTCCGCGACTCGCTTGCGGATGATGTCCGTGATCAATTGCTCGATTTTCTGCGGCGTGACGCGCTCAAGGGAGCGGGCGGCGCTCTCGATGGAATCGGCGAGGCTGATGATGGCCGATTCGCGGGTCTGCGGCTTCGGACCGCTGTAGCGGAAACTGCTCTCGCTGACCTCCGGGAGGTCCTCCTCGTGGATCGCCGCGATCTTGCCATCGCTCCGGGCGGCCTCCTGCTGGTCGATGGCCTTCTTGTAGAAATAGTAAACCATCGACGTGCCATGGTGTTGCTGGATGACGTCGATGACCTCCTGGTTGAGCTTGTGCTCGAGCGCGAGGGAGACGCCTTCCTTCACATGCGCGATGATGATCAGTGCGCTCATCGTCGGCGCGAGGTCGTCGTGCGGGTTGCGCTCGTGGCGCATGTTCTCGGTGAAATACTCGGGCTTCACGAGCTTGCCGATATCGTGAAAGTAACTGCACACGCGCGCCATGGTGGCGTTCGCACCGACGGCCTCGCACGCGGCCTCGGCGAGATTCGCGACCGCGAGGCTGTGCTGGAAAGTGCCCGGCGCCTCGATCGTCATCCGGCGAAGCAGCGGGTGGTTGAGATCCGCGAGTTCGAGCCAGCGCACCCGGGTGGTGATCCGGAAGAGGCATTCGATGAAAGGAAGCCCGCCGACGATGATGAGCGTCATCACGATCGGACCGCCGATCGCCACCGCGCTCTGGATGCCAAGGGTCTGATAGTTGAGCGCCGCGCCGGCGGCCCAGAGGTGCAGGACGTTGATTTTCTTGAACCCGATCGCCAGCGCCCACGTGGCGACCCCTACGAAGAACCCGGCGCGCGGCAGATCGCCGCGTTTGCGAACCTCTGCAGTCAGGAATACCGCAAGGAAGCCGCAAACAAGGCCAGCGGTCACATTGGTCACGATGAAGACGAGGTCGTCCGTGATGCTGGCGAAAATCGGCAGGCCCAGGAACGCGGCGAACACCGCCGTGAAGACCGCCATGGTGCGACCCATGAGCACGCTTGCGAGCAGCGGCCCGGCGGCGAACGGGATTGCCAGCCACCACAGATCCCGTCGCTCGATCGGGCTTAGCTGTCCGGGGATCAGATCCACGCCCCTGCCGGTGGCGGCATATCCTTCCAGCAGGCAGAATTTCGTGAGGCCCAGATGGGCGATGAGGATCAGGAAGAGCAGCAGGAGGCGGGAATTCCGGCTCCAGACCTCGGGGCGATTCAGGCACAGGTGCCCCACGGAAGTCGCGACCATGAGAAGACCAACCATGATGGTCTCCCCGGGCAATGCCTCCGCCCCCGCCTTCATCAGCCACACGATGGCGGCGGCGAAAATGGCCACGAGCAGGATCTTGGTCACAAGTCCGCGTTCAAGCGTCTCGACGAGTTCACTTTCAGTGACACGTCGGCGCGTTTTTTGTGGCGTCAGCCCCTTCCTGGCGAGGCGTTGGCGTTCGAAGAAGCCCAGCATTGAGTCCGGATGAGTGACGCAGTCTCCGTGCCCACCGTGGGGTAGGCAAATGGAAAATCGCCGCCGACTTCCCGCCTTCTCCAAGCGACTCGAATGGAACTGTTTACAACACTCGCCGGATCGCCTTTTGCATGCCGCAGTGGACGTTTTCGCCGTTCGGGTCTAGCGTTTTGCCATGAGCAGCCTCTCCCCTCTCCAGAAGCTGGACGCCGAGCATCAGCTTCATCCGTTCACCAATCACGATGAGATGCACGCGGTCGGCACCCACATCCTGACCGATGGCCAGGGGGTCTGGCTGCACGATCAAGATGGACGCCGCCTGCTCGACGGGCTCGCCGGCCTGTGGTGTGTGAACGTCGGCTACGGGCGCCGGGAATTGATCGACGCCGTCACCCGCCAGATGGAGCGGCTGTGCTATTACCCGTCCTTTTTCAACAGCACCACCGAGCCCGCCATCGAACTGGCGGCGCGCCTCTCGGACCTCGCCCCGGGGCGGCTGCACCATGTGATGTTCAGCAACAGCGGCAGCGAGGCCAACGAAACGGCGCTCAAGCTCATCCGCGCCTACTGGAAGCTGAAGGGCGAGCCGAAGCGGACCAAGATCGTCACCCGCGAATTCGCCTACCACGGGGTGACCCTCGCGACCGCGAGCATGACCGGGCTGCCGAGCTGCCATAAGCCATTCGACCTCCCGCTGCCGGGCTTCATCCACGTGCCGGGCCCGAATGCCTACGCGGCAAACCGGGAAAATGACCCTGCTGGCTACGGCGCCTGGTGCCTCGAGGAAACCGAGCGGACCATCCAAAGGGAGGGC
>JBEBGK010000661.1:0-2923 GCA_040081515.1 Chthoniobacteraceae bacterium | reverse complement strand
ACTGCTCGTGGAGAAAATCGGCGGACCGAGCGTGAAGCCCTACATGCCCGCCGCCGTGTGGGACGAGACGAGCGTCTATGGCGACATGCGCAACTACAAGGAGGACACCGGCGACAGCCTCTACCGCCGCACGCTCTACACGATCTGGAAGCGCACCGCCGCGCCGCCGACCATGACGACATTCGATTCGCCATCGCGCGAGATCTGCACCGTGAAGCGCTCGCGCACGAACACTCCGCTCCAGGCGCTCGTGCTGCTGAACGAGAAGACCTACGTGGAAGCCGCGCGCGTCCTCGCACAGCGGATGATCGCCGAGGGCGGCTCGACGCCCGAGCAGCGCATCGCATGGGCCTTCCGCCGCGCGACGTGCCGCGAGCCACGCGCGGATGAACTGAAGGTTCTCGCCGCTGGGCTCGCCAAGCGCACCGCGCGTTACCAGCAGTCCGCCGAGGAAGCGGCGAAAATCCTCACTGTCGGCGAGACAAAGGCCGACGCGAAATTCAACCCCGTCGAACTCGCCGCCTACACCGGCACCGCAAATGTGCTGCTGAACCTCGACGAGGTTGTGACGCGGGAGTAGGCGAGGGACGCAGCAATGTAGGCGAGGTTTCCAACCTCGCGCGGGACGATGGGCATTGGGCGGGATGGCTGGGTCTGCGTGCTCGCTGCGCAGTTCGCCTCGATGCACGATACCAGCTTTCGTGCGGGTCGGTATTCGCGCGCGTTGTCTGCATCGCCGATCGTGACGGGCTGAAGCCCGGGACTACTTTGCCGCGCTGTGCGCTGCGTAAAGCCAATCGTCCCGGTCTGATTCCGCCGCGGTGCAAGTTTTGCGGTCGCAAAGCATGGGAATTGCGCTATTTCACGAGTGAGGCATTCGCTCGCCTCGCACAAGATCCCCGCAGCCATGAAACGTCTCGTCCTCTCCGCCTCGGTCGTAGCCATCTCTGTCCTCGTGTGGACCGCCACCGCCTCCGGTGCCAAGCCGAACCGGAAACGGCCCACGCCGACGCCGACACCGACACCGAAGACTTCGTCACTTCCCAGCAAGCCCTCACAGCCCCCGCCGCCCGAGCCGAAGCCGATGTCCCAGGAGCTGCCTTCGCCGTGGCGCACTTGGAGCGATCCGCAGGGTCGCACGATCGAGGCGGCGTTTGCCTCGCTCTACGGAAATGTCGTCACCATCCAGACAAAGGAAGGTCAGACGCATCAGATCAACCTGATGAATCTCGTGCCCGCGGACCGCGCGTTTGCGTTCGACTATGCGAAGCGGCTGCGCGCGCGCTCGTTTGCGAACGACTACGTGAAGAAGGCGGCGTATCAGATCGATTATCTGATCGGTTCGACGCTGGTGGCGAAGGGGCAGAAGTTCAATCCGGATGCGACGGATGAGCAGTTTGTGCGGCGCATTTATCTCGATGCGATCGGGCGCATCCCGACGGCGGAGGAGGCTTCGACCTTTCTCGCCGACACCGCGAAGGACAAGCGCGCGAAGCTTATCGACAAGCTGCTGTACTCGCCCGGCTACACGATGCAGATGTACAATTGGATGGGCGACATGCTGCGCGTGAAGGACACGTTCGGGAAGAACGTGCCCGCGTTCACCTTCCAGGACTGGCTGAAGGATCAGCTCCACGCGGACCGGACGTGGGATTCGCTGGTGCGCGCGATGGTCACCGCCGACGGCAAGCTGTGCGACAATGGCGCGACCGGCTTCCTGCTCTACGACGCGCAGATGCCGCTCGATGGAGTGTCGAACCTGCTCACGACCTTCCTCGGCGCGAATGTCGCGTGCGCACAGTGCCACGATCATCCGCTCGCCGACTGGAGCCAGCGCGACTTTTACCAGATGGCTGCGTTTTTTGGCGCAAGCGACGGGCTCGATGAAAAGGCGCTCAATGCGGCAAAGAAACTCGCGAAGGGCAAGGGCGCCACCGCGGCGAACCTGCCGAAAAACCAGGTGCAGATGATTGCGAGTGCGAACGCGTTCCGCATGACGGACTCGAACAGGCAGAACCTCACGATTCCGAAGGACTACAAATACAGCGACGTCAAACCCGGGACGCCGGTCACGCCCACGCTCATCACGTGGAGCAAGGCCGACAAGACGAACCCGGCGTATCGCGTGAACACGTCGAACCCGCAGGAGCTTCGCGACGAGTTTGCGAAATGGATGACGAATCCCAACAACCCGCGCTTCGCCGCCAACATCGCGAACCGCGTGTGGAAAAAAGTCTTCGGCCTCGCGGTGCAGGAGCCCGTGTCGGACATCGATGATCCGGCGAAGGCCAGCAATACCGCGCTGCTCGCGCACCTGGCCACGATCATCAAGGCCGGCCGTTTCGACCTCCGGGAATTCCAGCGCGTGCTGTTCAATTCGCAGACCTACCAGCGCGCCGCGAGCATCTCGCCCGACCTCGAAAAGGGCCCGTATCTTTTCCCCGGACCGCTCGTGCGCCGCATGACCGCGGAGCAGGTGTGGGACAGCCTGATGGTGCTCGGCGTCGGCCCCGAGGTGGATAATCTGATCCTACGCCGCGGCGACGACCAGAAGCTGATGTCGATGCCGGGGGATGGGATGACGGCTGAGAGCTTCAAGGTTGTCATCGATCGGATGCGGGAGTCCGGCGCGTCGATGGGTGGGGGCGGTGGGAAGAAAAAAGGCGGCGGTTCCGAGAAGGGGCTCCTCGCCGAATATCAGGGGGGAAAACCGCAGCAGCGTTTCGGGATGATCCTCGCCCGGGCGAGCGAACTGCCGCAGCCGGCCGCGGAGACTCATTTTCTACGCCTCTTCGGACAAAGTGATCGTCTCATCGCGGACACCGCCACCACGGATGGCAGCGTGCCGCAGGCGCTCATGCTGATGAATGGGAGCGCGGGCAAGCTCATCAGCGAAACCAACTGTGCCGCGGTGACGACCGCT
>JBEBGK010000660.1:0-2924 GCA_040081515.1 Chthoniobacteraceae bacterium | reverse complement strand
GTCCGCTCTTTCCGTCCTTGCCGCCCTGCTGCTCGCGCCGATGGCGGCGCGCTGTGCCGATGCGGACACCAAAACCGTACGCGTCTTCATCTTCGCGGGGCAGTCGAACATGGTCGGTACGCACTCGAAGGTAGTGGACATCCAGCGTTTCCCGCCGTTTGCGGGGCTCGACAAGCCGCAGACGAACATCCTTTTTTCCTACACGCTCGGGCGCGAGAAAATGGAAACATCGGATGGCTGGATTCCGATGCAGCCGACTCGCGACTACTTCGGGCCGGAGCTGAGCTTTGCGAGAAAGGTTTCGCAAAACATCGAAGCGCCCATCGCAATCATCAAGGTGGCCTCGGGAGGCACGACTTTGGGAGGCGATTGGAATCCCGATGAACCGAGCGGCTTCAAGCTCTACCCGCTCGCCTTGGACTTTGTGCGTTCATCGCTGGCCGAGTTGGATCGAAAGAAGGTCGCTTACCGCATCGAGGGCTTCATGTGGCATCAGGGCGAGAACGATATGTTCAACAAGGAGTTCAAGCCGAAGTACGGTGCGAATCTCAAAAATTTCCTCGCGAGCTGGCGGCGCGATCTGAAGACGCCGAACCTAAAATTTTACATCGGCGAGCTTTGCACCAAGACGATCTGGGGCATGGATAACCGTGACAATATGTATGCCATCCGCGCGGGGCAGAAGGCTGTCACTGATTCCGATCCGCTCGCGGAATACATCCCGACGTCGCATGACGCGGTGGAGATCGGCGGCGGTGCGGGATTGCACTATCACTACGGAACCCTCGGCCAATTGGAGCACGGCGTGAACTATGCGGACGCCTATCTGCGGACGATTGGAAAGAAGCCGGCCACCGACCGTCCGCTCAAGGCGTGGCCTTATGCAAAGGGCAGCGCGGTGAAGCTCTTCATTCTTGCCGGACATCGGAACATGGAGGGCGAGCGGGCTTTCACTCAGGAACTCAAGGCGCTGTCCGGACACGAAGCCCTCGCGCAGGACGATGGCAGCATCGCTTTCAAATACAGCCTCGGTGGCGGCTACAAGACTTCGCACGGCTGGGAGCCGCTCGGCGCCGCCGGATTCTACGACACCTTCGGCCCCGAACTCAGCTTCGGAAAGACGCTGCGGGAAAAGTTTCCGGGTAACATTGCGATCGCGAAGTTCACCGACAGCGGTTCGCAAATGAACGACTGGACTCCGCAGGGAACGAGTGCAAAGGATCGGGTTCTTTACCCGCGGTTCATCGCTTTCGTCCGGGATTCCATCCGGGAACTTCAGGCGAAAGGGCATCAGGTGGAACTGGCTGGCATCTTCTATCATGTCGGCGAGAACGACATGTCCTTTGGACCTTACCGAAGAGACGCGGCCAAATGGTTGCAATCCACGGTCGCGCAGAGTCGCGACGACCTGAAGCTCCCTGCGCTGAAGTGGTATGTCAGCCAGCAGCCACCGACCGATGAGAAGGGACTCAATGCCATCGACGTCACCGCGAATCTCGCTGCTCTCGCCGCCGCAGACCCAGCGTTCATTCACCTCAAGGCCTTCGACCTTCCGCCACAGCAAGAGAAGCTCGTCATCACCACGGCGGGCATTGTGCAACTGGGGGAACGGCTCGCCAGAAGCTACCTCGAGCACCGGTAATCCATCCCAGAACTGAGACAACTCACATCACGAAATCCTCCCGATGAAATCTGCACTCCTCTCGCTCGCTCTCGCCGCCCTCATCGCCGCGCCCTGTCCGGCTCCGGCCGCGCCCAAAGGAAACGCGATGCCGATGCCCGACTTCACCCAAGGCGCGACGCTTGCGAAGGACAGTCCTCACGATTGGACACTCGGGCCGACCGGGGCGCGCGGGTGGATTTTCACAGCGAATGGGCACTCGCGGGAGGCGCGGCAGATTCTCGTCACGGCGGTGGCGAAAGGCTCACCTGCTGAGGGCACGCTCAACATCGGCGATGTCATCCTCGGCGTGGAGGGGAAGAACTTTTCCGGCGATGCGCGCATCCAGTTTGCCAACGCCCTCGCGGCGGCGGAGTCGGAGAAGGGCGGCGGCAAGTTGCCGCTGCTGCGCTGGCGCGTGGGGAAAACGGAGGCGGTGGAAGTGAAGCTGCCGGTGCTCGGCAGCTACAGCGCGACGGCTCCGTATGCGTGTGCGAAATCGAAACGGATTTTCGAGCTGGGCGCTGCATCGCTCGCGCAGCGCATGGGCGAGGCGAATTACGGCAAGGGGATGCACGGCATCGTGCGCGGCTGCAATGCGCTGGCGCTGCTCTCGGCCGGGAACAAGGAGTGGATGCCACTTCTGCACGCGGAGGCGAAGTGGGCGGCGGACTTCACCGACAAGGGTTACGTCTCCTGGTCCTACGGCTACGTGATGATGTTCCTCGCCGAATACGTGATGGCCACCGGCGACAAGTCGGTGCTGCCGGGGCTGGAGCGACTCGCGCTGGAGACGGCGCGCGGGCAAAGCGCGGTGGGGAATTGGGGGCATCGCTTTTCGCCGAACGGCGTGAACCTCGAAGGCTACGGCGCGATGAACGCGCCGGGGCTGTCGCTCAGCATCGGCATGGCGCTCGCGCGCGAGGCGGGTGTGAAGCACGCGGACCTCGACAAGGCGCTCGTGAAGTCCGCGAGGATGCTGCGCTGGTTTGTAAATAAAGGCGCGGTGCCCTACGGCGACCATCAGCCGTTCTTCGCGCACGAGGACAACGGCAAGTGCGCCGCCGCCGCCATTTTCTTCGACCTGCTCGGCGACCGGGAGGCGGCGGAGTTTTTTGCGAAGATGTCCGCCGCCGGCTACAGCGAGCGCGAGCGCGGGCACACGGGAAATTTTTTCAACATGCTCTGGGCGCTCTCCGGCGTCGCGCGCTGCGGCCCGCTGACCACGGGCGGGTATTTGAAAGAGCACGCTTGGTATTACGAC
>JBEBGK010000659.1:0-2925 GCA_040081515.1 Chthoniobacteraceae bacterium | reverse complement strand
GCCGACCCCGACTACCCGTCGGTGGCCGTGCTGACAAAAATCGCTGAGAAGTTCGTCAACACCTCGAAACGCGCGAGGTAGTCCGTCATGCCGATCGCGCAAGTCGCCAGGAGTTACCAGACAGCGGCGGTGAAGACGGCCTCCCCGGGGCAGTTGGTGCTCATGCTTTTCGACGGCGCGCTGCGGGCGATGGCGACCGCGCACAAGGGCTTCGAGATCGAGGCCATCGGCCCGCGCTTCGAGCAGGTCAACAACCAGCTCATCAAGGCGCAGGCGATTCTCCGCGAATTGCAATCCAGTCTCGACCTGAAGTTGGGAGGCGAGTTCGCGCAGCGGATGTGGGCGCTTTACGACTTCATGCTCGACCGGCTGGGCACGGCCAATGTGACGAAGGATCCGGAGCCGATCCGCATCGTCGAACAACTGCTGGGCGAGGTGCGCGATGCGTGGGCGACGATGCTGGCGGCGAACCAGAAGGAGGCCCGGTGAAGACGGCGCAGCGGACGGAGCCGGGCGCCACCAGCCGCGCGTTCTGGCGGCTCCTCGCCGACTACGAGAGCGCAAGCCGCGACGAGACCACCGCGCTGCGGGCGCAGGACTTCGAGACGGCCGGCGACATCCAGGCGCTGAAGGCCGTGATTTTTGCAGCGCTCGAGGAATGCGGCCGCGCACTGGGAATCGACCGGCGGGAGGCTTCGCTGGACGAGCGTCTCGAGAAGATCGCCGCCGGTGAGAGGGCCAACCACGTCTTCGTCGGCCAGCTCCTCGCCGGCAATGCCGCGGAGCGCAAGGCGCTGAACGCCGCGCGTTCCCGGCTGCGCACGCTGCTTCATTCCTATGTGTCACTCGATTCCGCCGGCGGCTCGTTCCTTGCTCGCGGCTAGTCTCCCATGATTACCGGCGGCCCGCCCATTCTTGTGGTTGATGACGACGAGGCGATTCTCGATGTCCTCGGAGGACAGATCACCCTCGCCGGCTACGAGGTGCATGCCACGACGAGCGCGCGCGAGGCGCTGGAGGGGCTCCGCCGCTCCCGCTATGCCGCCATCATTTCCGACTACAAGATGCCCGAGATGTGCGGGCTCGACCTGCTTGCCAGCGCCCGGGAAATCCAGCCCGCCGCGACCCGCATCCTCGTCACCGGAGTGCTGTCGCTCGACACAATGACCGGCGCGATCGAAAGCGGGCTCCTGCACCGGTTCATCGCAAAGCCTTGGGCGCGCGCCGAGCTGCTCGCCGCCGTCGAGGCCGCCGTCCAGCATCACTGGCTGGTCGAGGAGAACCAGCGCCTCAAGAGCGAGATCCGCCGCCTTTCCGATGCCCTGAACGCGGCCAGCGCGAAGGTCGAGGTGTTGCTCGACCAGTCCGTCCGTCGCGATTCCGCCATCGATGCAAAGGCCGGGCCCGTGCGGGAGATCGAGCCCGCCGAGATGCGTCCGGGGATGCGCGTCGCCCGCGCCGTGAGCAGCCCGTCCGGGCTGACGTTGCTCGAGGCGGGTGATGAACTGACGACCTCGGCCATCGACCAGCTCAAGGGTCTCGCCTCGGTGCCTTCACCGGCGCGCCGCCTGCTGGTTTACGAGCGGCTGACGGCCTGAGGCTGGGCCCGACGCTGGCGGACGGAATAATGGAGACTGACGAGACGGAAGAGATGCCGCTGATCCTGCGCGGAGAAATAGATGAGCGAAACGGTCTGCGCGTCGCCCGCCCACGAATAGCCGAGCAGCGTCTTCAGCACACCGGGATCCGGCTCGCGCTGGCGGACGAGCAACCGGCCCCGCCCGTGTTCCTCATCGAGCCCGGCGCGGACCCTTCGCACGAATTCCGCATACGTCTCCGCGTCCCACTCGTCCTTCCCATACTGCAATTCGACCCCGATCAACCTCCCCTCGCCGAACGTAAACAGGACCCGTTGCAAGCCGTCCTGCACGAGTCCCTCCACCGTCCACCGCTCCTCGCCGGAGCCCGCGGCTGCCCGCTCCACGATGCGCCCTCCGGCGGTTCGCAGGGACTTCTCCACCCGCTCGAATGCCAGCCCCCAGGCCAGGCCGAAGGGCGGCAAAATCTCCCCTTCCGCACCGGCGGAATGAGCACGCCCGAGCAGCACGAACGCCTGCAAGGCGACCGCAAGAAGCAAGGAAACGGGTGAACGCATGATGAATCCGGCACATAGCAGGACCCCTGCCCGCGACGCCGATGGCACGCGACCTGCACCGCCTTTTCCATGCTCCTTGCCGGCCGTCCGCCGCGTGAAGCAGTCGGCGCTTCCCGCGTCGTTGCTGCCGCGGCCAGATTCGCGATTCCCGCCGCTTTCTGCTGCCCCGCCCCAGCCGCGGAGTCGCACGGGGCATGGACATGAAAAAAAGGGGGACACCTTTCAATCACGCGGGTGAAGGCCCGCTCCAGACATCCCGGTTGACCGGAGGGTAATGCCACCTACATTGCCCGCCCAAAGGAACTCATCAATGGCACAGCAAAACTCCCGTCCAAACCGCGATCGCGAACCGAATGGCAGCGGTACTCCAGAATCCAATTTCAACTGGAGGGGGATGATCTTTTTTGCACTCGCGATCCTGCTGATCGGGGGCGCGTTCTACGTCAAGAACCCCGGGAAAAGCACGAAGGTGATCACCTACCCGGAGTTCCGCAAGGCGCTCACGGAGGACCGGATCTCCCCGCGGGGACTGGCCATCATCTCCGAGGCGGGAAACTTTCCCGAACTGGCGCGCTTCTATCTCGATCGTGGCCGCCGGCTTTTTCAGCAGGAACACGATCGCGAAGCGATGACCGAACTGAACCGGGCGTTGTTCCTGTCCCCCTACCAGTCCGAAGCCCACCTTCTCGTCGGCGCGGAAGGTCTTTTCGACGACCGCACCGGTGCGCACGTTCTTGAGTTTGGTGCGCACGAACGCGCCGCCCTTGCCC
>JBEBGK010000658.1:0-2926 GCA_040081515.1 Chthoniobacteraceae bacterium | reverse complement strand
GTACGGCACCGAGGAGATCGTGATGAGGGACGGCTCGTCCGTCGTGGGCCGGCCCATCGTCGAGGAGAACGGGAAGCTTTTCCTGATGACGAGCCCGCTCGCGCCCGACGACCTCACCGCGGTGTCGTCCGATGCCATCAAGGCCCGGAAGCCGTTTCACATTTCGATGATGCCACCCGGCCTCATCAACACGCTGAACAAGGACGAACTGCTCGACCTGATCGCCTTCATGGTCAGCGGCGGGAATCCGCAGGATAAGGCGTTCAAGTAGGCGTTTGCAGGTCGCTTCAGGCGGAGCACAGTCCAGTATCCCTCAACCATGAAACCGAAACTGAAGTCCATCCTCGTTGGTGTCATCGCGCTCGCGGTCCCGCAGTTCGCGCAAGCAGCGGAGAAGGTCTCCTTCAACCGCGACATCCGGCCGATTCTTTCGGACATCTGCTTCACCTGCCACGGGCCGGATGAAAAGGCGCGCAAGGGGGAGTTGCGGCTCGACATCAAGGAAGCCGCGCTGAAGGGCGGCGAGTCCGGTCCGGCGATCGTTCCGGGCAAGCCGGAGGAGAGCGAAGTTTACAAGCGGCTCGTGACGCATGATGCGGACGACTTCATGCCGCCGAAGAAGACGAACAAGGTGCTGTCGCCGGCGCAGATTGATTCATTCCGCCGCTGGATCGCGGAGGGCGCGGAGTATCAGGGGCATTGGGCGTTCATCCCTCCCGTAGCTGCCGACGTGAGGAGGCAGGCTGATCAAGCATTGGCCGCCGCAAAGAGTGCCCGCCTCCTGACGTCGTCGGCTACGAATCCCATTGATGCCTTCGTGCTCGCACGACTCGAAAAGGAGAATCTCAAGCCGCAGCCTGAGGCGCCGAAGGAAACGCTCATCCGCCGCGTGACGCTCGACCTCACCGGCATCCCGCCGACGACTGCGGAGGTGGATGCGTTCCTCGCGGACATGTCGCCGAATGCCTACGAAAAGGTCGTGGATCGCGTGCTCGCTTCGCCGCGCTACGGCGAGCACATGGCGGCGCGCTGGCTCGATATGGCGCGCTATGCGGACAGCAATGGCTTCCAGTCCGACACGCAGCGGCACATGTGGTACTGGCGCGACTGGGTCATCGGGGCGTTCAATCGCAACCTGCCGTTCGATCAATTCACGATTGAGCAACTCGCGGGCGATCTGCTGCCGAATGCGGAGGGCAACCAGATCGTTGCGACGGGCTTCAACCGCAACCACCGGCTGAACGGCGAGGGTGGGCGCATCGTCGAGGAGTGGTTTGCCGAGACGGTGATCGATCGCGTGGAGACCACGGGCCTCACGTGGATGGCGCTCACGCTGAACTGCTGCCGCTGCCACGATCACAAATATGATCCGATTTCGCAGAAGGAGTTCTATCAGCTCTTCGCCTACTTCAATTCGAACAACGAAAACGGCGTGCTCGATGATTTCGGCGGGGCGGGCCGCACGCGGCGCGGGGGAAATTCGCGTCCGGTGCTGGCGCTGCCCACACCGGAGCAAGAGGCGCGGATCGCGAAGCTCGAAAAGTCCGTGAAGGACGCCGAGGCGGGCGTGGCTGCCGCGACGAAGGAACTCGCCGCCGCGCAGGCCGCGTGGGAGCCGAAGTTCCGCGCTGAGATGCAGCGGGGGATGAATCCGTGGACGGTGGTCGAGGCGAAAGAAGTTCGCAGCGATGGCGGCGCGACTTTCACCAGGCAGGCCGACGGCTCGTATCTCGCGAGCGGGATCAATCCGCCATTTGATCAATACCTCACCGTCGCGCCGATCGCGGAGGGCTCGTTCAGCGGGTTGCTGCTCGAGGTGTTCCCGGACGATTCGCTGCCGAACAAGAGCCTCGGTCGCAATTCGAACGGAAACTTTGTGCTCACCGATGTGATAGTGGACATCAACGCGCCGGGACTCGCAAAGCCGCTGAGCGCGACGTTCACGCGTGCAGAGGCGGACTACAACCAGAAGGGCTACGAGGTCGGCCAGATCGTCCAGGGCCTGCAGGACAAGCCGAAGCGCGGCAAAGCCGGGAAGAAGAGCCAGGGCTGGGCGATCGACGGCAACGACACGACGAAGCGGGTCGCGCGCAAGGCGATGTTCATCACCGGCACGCCGATCACGGTGCCGCCGAATGCGACGTTGAGCGTGACGCTGCGGCACGACTCGATCGCGAACCACAACATCGGGCGCTTCCGGCTTTCGACGACTTCGCTGCCGCCCACGACGGTGAAGCTCGACGGGGCGAAAGTCGCGCCGTCCATCATGGCGGCGATCAACACGGAGCCCGCAAAACGCACGCCGGCGCAGAAGTCGGAACTCGCGAAGTTTTTCCGCGAGAATGCCGACAACCCGGTGAAGCGCGCGGAGGTCGCGGTCGCCGCGGCAAAGAAGGCGCTCGATGCGGTGTATGCGGATGTTTCGAGCACGATGGTGATGGAGGAGCTCGCGCAGCCGCGTGAGGCGCGCATCTTGAACCGCGGCGAGTACGACAAGCCGGGCGATGCGGTGCCACGCGCGTTGCCTGCCGTGATGCCGCCATTGCCGAAGGACGCACCGAACAACCGCCTCGGCCTCGCGAAGTGGCTCGTGAGCGGCGAGCATCCGCTGACCGCGCGCGTGTGGGTGAACCGCGAGTGGGAACGCCTTTTCGGCACGGGTCTCGTGAAGACTTCGGAGAATCTCGGCTCGCAGGCCGAGTGGCCGTCGCACCCCGAGCTGCTCGACTGGCTCGCGGTGGAATTTGTGCGGCTGAAGTGGGACATGAAGGCGATGCAGAAGCTCATCGTGACGAGCGCGACGTATCGCCAGTCGTCGCGCGTCACGCCGGAGCTCATCGCAAAGGATCCCGAGAACCGGTTGCTCGCACGCGGCCCGCGGTTCCGGCTCGGTGCGGAGTCGCTGCGCGACCAGGCGCTCGCGATT
>JBEBGK010000657.1:0-2927 GCA_040081515.1 Chthoniobacteraceae bacterium | reverse complement strand
GGAAGATCAGCCCGCACCCTCACGAGCGCAGCTACGGGAAAGTTTTGTTCACATTCCGTCCGGCAGCGTTTAGAAAGCGCACACTATGGGACGTCAATGGCTCCAAGCAAAACGTGAAGTCGCGAATCTGCGCAAGGGCGCGGTCGTGGGCAAACTGACCAAGGAAATCGCCGTCGCCGCGAAGCTCGGGGGTGCGGATCCGGATTCGAATGCGCGGCTTTTTGCGGCGGTGGAAAAGGCGCGCCGCAACTCAGTGACGCGCGATGCGATCGAGCGGGCGATCAAGAAGGGCGCTGGCATCGGCGGGGAGAAGCTGGTGATGGAGCACATCGTCTTTGAGGGCTATGCGCCTCACAAGGTGGCGGTGATCGTCGAGGCGCTCACGGACAACAACAACCGCACCGCTCCCGACATCCGCCTGCTCTTTAAGAAGGGGCAACTTGGCGCGCCGGGGAGCAACAAATTCTTGTTCGAGCACGTCGGCCTCGTGGAGGCGCACACGGACAAGCTGGACGCGGACCTCGAGGAAGCGGCGATCGAGGCGGGCGCCAACGAGGTCGAGCCGCAGACGCACGAGCAGAACGAGGACATCCCGGCGGAGCGGAAGGGCGCGCGATTCATCTGCGATCGCACGGCGACCGGGGCGGTGTCGAAGTGGCTTTCGCAGAACGGCTGGACGGTCGTGACCAGTGAATTCGGATACCTCCCGAAGAATTACCCGGAACTCACCGGGCAGCAGCGCGAGGAAGTCGGCGAATTCCTCCAGGCACTCGATGACAACGACGACGTGCATCGCGTCTGGGCGGCGCTGAAGTAGCGAATCGATCCCGCCCGTCGCCGGCGATGACGGCTCAATCCTCCGGCAGCGCCCGGCCTTTTGTCTCGGGGAGGAGGAAGAGGATGGTCAGCCCCGCGAGGTAAAACAGGCTCACGAGCATCACGGCGACGCGCAGGTCCAGGCCGGGAATCGCCTTCAGCCACGGCACGATCCAGAAGAGCACGGGCGCGGCGAGCAGACGGCCGCCATTGAAGCAGATGCCCGAGCCGGTGCTCCGCAGCCGCGTGGGAAAGAGCTCGGGAAAATAAACCGCGTAGCCGCCATGAAAACCGAACGTGAAGAAGCCGTAGAGCGGGAGCAGCGCGAGCATCTGGCCGTGGGTGCGCGGCAGGTAGCACACGGCGGGGACAATCAGCAGCGCGCCGGTCAGCATCATGGCAAATGTCGGCTTGCGCCCGAGCCGCGCGGACATCGCCCCGAAGGTCGCCGCTCCCACGCCACCTCCCGCCGTTACCACGAATCCGAACGCAAACTTCGCCTTCGCCGCAGCGTCCTGCGCATCCATTCCGATGCGCAGGAGGAATTCGCGCACGATGTCCTGCGAGGCGACGGTGACGCCCCAGAAGGTGGCGAGGCCCGTCATCGCGAAGAGCAGCCCGAGCAGCGCGCGATTCCGCCAGCGCGGATCGCCGAAGAGCGCGCGGAAGCTCCCGGAGCCCGTGGCGCTCTTCGTCGTGGCCTCATTTTCCCAGCGATCCGACTCCTTCACGCTGGCGCGAACCCAGAGCGTGAGGAGGGCGGGCACCGTGCCGAAGAGGAAAGCCAGCCGCCAGTTCGTGCCGACCGCGAGCCCGGCGGCCGTGGCGAGCCACGTGCCGAGCACGCTCGAGCCGTGGAAAATCCCGCTCGCATGCGCCCGCGCCCGCTGCGGAAAAATCTCCGCCACGAGCGCCGCGGCGACGGCCCATTCACCGCCGGCGCCCATTGCCATCAGAAAGCGCAGCGCACCGATGTGCCACAGCTCGGTGGCAAAGTAATTCATCCCGGAGAAAACCGAGTACATCAGGATCGTGGCGATCATCACCGGCCTGCGCCCGAGCCGGTCCGCGAGTGATCCGAACAGCACGCCGCCGACGGTTCCGCCGAGGAGAAACATCGCGTTCATCCGGTCGCCCCAGAAACGGACCAGCGGATCGTTCGCGCCGGTGCGCAGGATGTCCTTGAGCAGATCGACCCGGACGATGTTGAAAATCTGCCCCTCGAACGTGTCGAACACCCAACCCGCGGAGGCGATGACGAGCACGAGCCACTGATACCTCGTGACCTCGCGATACCACGGTCCGGGGGGAGGCGCGGGATTCACTGGAAGGGGACGGTGCGGCCGGTTTGCACGGATTCCTGCGCCTTCAGGCACATCGCCACGGACCAGCGGCCATCCTCGCCGGTCGCGCACAGCGACGCGCCGTCGCGCACCGCGGCGACGACCAGCGCCACCTGATCCTCCAGCTCGAAGACTTCCCCGGTGATCTTGTCGATCAGCACGTCCCGCACCGTCTCGCCGTCGAAATGTTTCATCCAGAAGGTCGGGTGCAACGTGCGATCCATCGCGCCGCTCCAGCTTGCCCAGATCGCGCCCTTCGTGCCGGTGAGCTTGACGGTCTGATGATGCTCGAACGCCGCGAGCGTCTGCGACACCACCGCGTAGGCGCCGCCGGGAAAATGGACGATCGCGCTGAAATTATCCTGCAACCCGGGACGGTCCGCGCGCTGTGCGCTGGCGCTCGCGACCACGGAAACGGGCTCGCCCGCCGCGGCCAGATACCAGCGCGCGAGGTCGAAGAAATGAATCGGCTCCTCGAGGATCCAGTTTCCCACGCGCTGGAGGTCGTAGCGCCAGCCGTCGGAGCCCAGCCGGTAGGGCCGTCGCCACAATTCGATCAGGCAGTATCGCGGCTCGCCGATCGCGCCCCCGGCGATCATCCGCTTCACGCCGCCCCACAGCGAGGAGAGCCGCAGTTCGTGCCCGATCGCGATCAACCGGCCCTTTTTCCGCGCAAGCGCGAGGAGCGCGTCGCATTGCTCGAGCGTCGGGCACATCGGCTTCTCGAGCAGCAGATGGCAGCCATGATCGAGCGCCGCCGTCGCCGCC
>JBEBGK010000656.1:0-2929 GCA_040081515.1 Chthoniobacteraceae bacterium | reverse complement strand
GCAGCCTGATGATCGACGACGTGATGGGAAACAAGCCGTTCACCGACCCGGAACTCGAGCAGTGGCGCCAGTTGCTCACGCAACGCCGCGACTGGCTCGCGCAACGCGGCATCCGCTACCTCGTCGTGATCCCGCCGGACAAGCATACCATCTACCCCGAGCATCTCCCCGGCTGGCTCGCAGAGGCCGCCCGTCCGCCGCAGCGGCTCGAACAGTTCGTGAGCCACATGAAGACCCGCAGCGACCTCCCGATTCTCGACCTTCGCGAGACGCTGCTCGCGGGGAAAAAGAACGAGAGGGTCTATCTGAAAACCGACACCCATTGGAATGAACGCGGCGCGTTCGCGGCATCCCGGGCAATCGTCGGGCGGCTGGCTTTCATGGGAATGCCGGTCACCGCGCCCGCCGTGTCGGCGTTCCAATCAACCCTCGTGGATCTGCCGGCAGGCGATCTGGCCATGATGCTCGGGAGAGAGGGCTCCCTTGGCGAAAAGGGCGAGGTGATCTTCGAAGCGCGCCCGCCGTGGCCGGTCATTCAGCCTGGCAGGCTGGACGACCCGGGGAAGAAGTGGATTCCCGGGACGGAGCCGCAGGTTACGGAAAATCCTGCGGCGACCGGCAGAGTCGTGATCTTCCGTGATTCGTTCGCAAACTCGCTGATGAAATTCCTCGGGTGCAGTTTCAGCCGCGTCGTCTATCTGTGGCAGCAGAACTGGGACAAGGGCATCATCGAGCGCGAGAAACCGGATCTCGTCATCGACGAAATGCTCGAGCGATTCCTCATCTCGAGGAATCCCGGGGACCTGCAGTCGAAGGACGACCAGCCGGGCGCCCAGGTGTTCGGCGAGCGTTAGCCCGGGACGGCCACTTCGATCAGGCTGAAACCGTTGTCCTTGCGGCGGTGCAGAATGTTCACCTTGTCCGTCTTCGCATTCACGAAGACGACGAAGGGACGGTTCGCCGCCATCTCGAGCTGGAGGATCGCTTCGTCCACGAAGAGCGTCCGGACGACGAGTTGCTCCGTCTGCACATGCCGGGCCTCGGATTCCTCGTGGAGTTCGAAATGCTCGTCGATGTGCAGCACGTGCTGCTCGAAGTGCCTCGCCTCGTGGCGGCGCGGGCGGTGGCTCCGGAGCATCTTGGTCTTGTACTTCCGCATCTGGCGCGCGATCTTCGCGACCACGCCGTCGATCGCCGCATACATGTCGTCGCATTCCTCGTCGGCCTCGATCGTGATGTGATTCGCGCACTGGAGCACGATCTCCGCGCTGTGGCGGTGCTTGTTGACGTCGAGGATCACATGGGCCTCGATGATCCGCGGGTAGTCGAGATGGATGTGCTGGAGCTTGGAGTGGGCGTAATCACGGATCGCATCCGTGATGCTGACATGACGACCTGTGACTCTGACGGGCACGTTGACGTTGGCTGTTTGCATGGTTGTTCTTTTCTAGTTCGGGTTACGGGGAAAATCCACCCTTTCGATTCGGGAAGATCCGGCTGCGTGTTCCAAAGGAAGGCATCGGGGGAAATGTCCGCTCGCGGCGGACGGGATGAGCATATGGCGACCAGAGGCGATTCACATCGAAAAATTCTCCCCGAGGTAGATGCGGCGCGCCTCCGGGTCGTTGATGAGGAAATCCTTTGGTCCCTCCTTGAGCACGCGGCCCTCGAAGATGAGATACGCGCGATCCACGATGCTGAGGGTCTCGCGCACATTATGATCGGTGATCAGAATGCCGAGACCGAGATCGCGCAGGCCGCTCACGATTTTCTGCACATCCTGCACGGCGATGGGATCCACGCCGCTGAAGGGCTCGTCGAGCATGATCAGGCTCGGGTTCGGCACGAGGGATCGCGCGATTGTCAGCCGGCGTTTCTCGCCGCCGGAGAGAGTCAGCGCCAGTTGCTTGCGCACATGGGCGATGCCAAACTGCTCGAGCAATTCATCGCACCGGGCCTTGCGCGCCGCCCTGCCGGCGCCCGTCGTCTCCAGGATGGCCATGATGTTTTGCTCCACCGTGAGCTTCCGGAAGATGCTCTCCTCCTGTGGCAGGTATCCCATCCCCATCCGGGCGCGTTTGTACATCGCGAGGTCCGTGACGTCCTCGCCATTGAACCACACGCGCCCCGAGTTGGGCCGCACCAGGCCGACGATCATGTAGAAGCTCGTCGTCTTTCCCGCGCCGTTCGGCCCCAGCAGGCCCACGATCTCGCCCCGCCGGCAGTTGATATCCACGCCGTTCACCACCGGGCGCCGGTCGTAGATCTTGACCAGCTTCTCCGTGCGCAAAATCGGCTGCTCGTTCCGGGACTGCATCACCGGCTGCGGAGAGGGCGCGACCACAGACATGGCTAACGCGGGCGCTCCTCCAATGCACCCGTGTCCTGCAGGGTGGTCGTGTGGTATCCGCGGACGTCGATCCGGCCCGCGCGGTTGATGATGATGATGCATCCCTCCTCCCGCGAAGTGATCTGCTTGCTGATGGAGCCGCCCTCGCTGTGCGAGATCTGGGGCCAGCCGGACAGGGTCACGTCGCCGGTGGTGTTGTCGAAGATGGCCTTTTTCGCCCGGCCGATGTACCGCTGCTTCTTGCCGTTCGCGTCCACTTTATCCTGGGTGATGACGACATCGATCTCTGCGATCGCCTTTTCGATGCCGCCGCCCGCGGGCTCCTTCCGCTCCAGCTCCGAAGGCAGCTTCTCCGACGGCTTCTTCAAATAAACCGCCAGCCGCTCGCACGACAGGCTGAACTCCGGATCCTTCACGAGGACCGCGCCGGTGAAACCCGCCTCGTGCGTCCGGTTGTCAAAGTTCGCCTCCCGGGCGGTGATCTCCGTCGGGCCCTTCGCGCGCTTTTCCGTTCGCGCCCCCGGCACGGAGGGCGCGCCAGGCCGGCCGGTCGCGGGCTCTCCTTCCGGTGTATTCACC
>JBEBGK010000655.1:0-2930 GCA_040081515.1 Chthoniobacteraceae bacterium | reverse complement strand
CGCCATCGTCTCGACGCGCCGCTCCATTTCCCGCCCGAAAGGATCGGGATCGCGATTGAAGAAAATCGCGCTCGCCCCGGTCTCGCGCACGAGTTTTTCGAGTGCCACGTCCGCCGGGCCGCTCCGGATCACGAGGCGGCCGCCCTTGGCTTCGAGATTCCGATGCAGCGAGGCGAGGCAGCCGCAGAGAAACTCCTGCCTCGGCGCACCGCACCAGTGGTGACGCCGCTTCCAATCACTCACGACGTAAACGGGCACCACGGAATCGTGCGCCGCGAGCGCGGCGTTCAGCGCAGTGTTGTCCGAAAGGCGAAGGTCCCGACGGAACCAATGAATGGCTGTGGTCATGTGATTTTCTTCTTACGTGCAGCCCGCCTCCGGGGACGCCTGGCGCGGCTTCAAGCCGGTTTGCCCTGTCGGGTCCGGCCGGTGAGCGCGCGGTTGAGTGTCAGTTCATCCGCGTGATCGAGGCCGCCGCCCGCGGGCAGTCCCTGGGCGATGCGCGAGATGGTGACCGGGAGTTCGCCGAGAAGCTCCGCGATGTAATTGGAAGTCGCGTCGCCCTCGACGTCGGTCCCGAGCGCGAGGATGACTTCGGACGGACGCTCATTCTTCACGCGCGTCACCAGCGCTGCGATCCGCAGATCGTCCGGGCCGACATGATCGAGGGGCGCGATGCGGCCGCCGAGCGAGTGGTAGCGTCCGCGGAAGACGCCTGTCCGCTCGAGCGGAAGGATGTCCGTCGGCTGCTCGACGACGCAGATCACCGAGTTGTCGCGGTCCGGCGATGCACAGAACTCGCAGAGCGGTTCCGAGGTGAAGAATCCGCACTGCGGACAGGCGCGGACCTGCTCGCACATCGAGAGAATGGCCGTCGCGATATCCCTGGGGCGGGCATCGCGCGCCTGCACCATCCAGAGCGCGATCCGCTCCGCGCTGCGCGGCCCGATTCCCGGCATCCGCTTCAGTTCGCCGATGAGTGCGCGGATTGCGGGCGGATACTCGACGCGTTTCACAGGCGGGAAGTTCCCCAGTCGAGCGACGGAAGCCCTCGCTGGATCTGCTCGATGCGCCGGATGTAAAAATCCACGGCTCCGTCGGTGCCGAATTTCTCCCTGGCCTCGTGGAAGGTTGCGAGCGCCTGGTCGAGGAGTTGCTCGCGGTAATACACCACGCCTTTCCAGTAGAGATCGCGGCGGGCGCGCTGCGGTTCGGAAAGGTGATCCTTGCGGGCGATCAGTTCGTACACTTCCTCGCGGGCGGGGTCGTGGGGCATTCTCTGGATCAATTCCATGGGCCGGACCTCGATGCTGTCCTCCGCAAGTGAAAATGTCTTTGCGCCGATGAGCATCCGCGTGCCGTAGATGGAATTCGCCGAGCAGAGCCGGCGCGCGAACTCGACCGGTTCGCCCGACACGCTCAGCGCCCCGAGCCGGCGCGAACCGTATGCGGCGAGGATCACGTCGCCGCTGTTGATGCCGATCCGGTAGTCGAACATTTTTCCCCACGTCGCAACGCACTCGCGGTTCACGGCCTCGAGCCGGGTGCAGAGTTCCAGGGCCGCGTCGCAGGCGTTGCTGCCGTGGCGCGGATCCCGCAGCGGCGCGCCGAAGAGGACCCGCAGGCTCTCGCCGTCGCACTCGTCGAGGTAGGCACCCTGCTCGACGAGGAAATCAGCCGCGTTTTGCAGGAAGGAATTCATCATCGCCACGTAATTGTCCGTACGCAGGGTCGCGAGCAGTTCCTCGTGATTGAACACCTCGCACACGAGGACCGTCGCCTCGCGGACCTCGCCCTCGAATACCAGCGGCATGTCACTTTCCATCAGGCTGGCGAATGTCCCCGCCGAGACGCGATCCCCGAGCAGCGCCATCAGCGCGGTCTTGCGGCTGCCTGCCGGCGATTGCGCGTAGATGAAGCTGCCTGCGAACGAGGCCACAATCGCGACGATGCTGACGAAGGGGGAGAAGTACACATCGAAAAGGTTCAGCACCCAGACGGAGGAGACCGTCTCTGCGAGCGCGGCGAGGGCGACCGCGGCCTTGAAGGAAGGGCGCGCGATGTCAATCGTCGTCCACGCCATTCCGAAGGAGAACAGAAGGGCCAGAAAATATTGCAGGCCCCGCTCGACCACCGGCGGGGAAGGACGTCCGAGAAACGCAGCCAGCGCGGCGTCGAGTTTTGCAAACGCGCCGAATTCGTACAGCGCCAGCGCCAGCACGACTGCGGAGAATCCGAAGATCAATGTGGCTTTGAAGTATCGCAAGATGCAGGCCTTTAGCATGCGTCTGCACACGGGCGCAACCTCCGCGGCGGTCGCTCCGCAATGTTGCAAGCCCGCCGTGGCGCCCCGTGCGCGGCGGTTCAGATTTTCCGTCCGCTGTGCGGATCCAATTGTGAGGGGCGCGCCGCCTTCCGCTGTTTTTTCGGCTTGAGCGGGCGGACCGTGTCCCGGCGTCGGACCGTGCTCAGCCCGGAGAGAGCGAACAGGAACAGCAGGACGGCGCAGATGGTGATGACTGACGGGATGTAGCCGGCACTGCCGGACGGGGAGGCGATGCTTTCCCCCAACACGCCGGGATGAAAGCCCAGCTGGGTAGGCGCAAGCGTATCGGACACGGATTCCGATCCATACGGCCTGCGGGGAATCCGGAATTCGGAGCGGGAATCCGATTCCCATTTGAGCGAGGTCCGGGCCTCGACCGGCGCTGACGTTCCATGGCCATCACCGACTGCATCGATACTCGGGTGCAATACCGGATACGTTCCCGATAATGCAGCTTCGTTCCCATGTGGGCGTGAATGCGGCGCAACCGGCCCCACATTGGCAAGGCTCACGGTCGTGGCGTTCGTGATCCAATCCTCTGGCGAGTCGGGGAAAAAATGCGGCGGGGACTCGAGGGAGTTCGCGGCGAGCCAGAGGCTATCCT
>JBEBGK010000654.1:0-2934 GCA_040081515.1 Chthoniobacteraceae bacterium | reverse complement strand
TCGATGAATCGCCGCCCTGCGAGGGGCTGGTGGGTTCTCCTCCTGGCGCTGCTTGTGCCGTCGCCGGGCACGGCCGTGGATCTCAAGAACCGGAGCACGAGCAGCTCTGGGCAGTTCATCGTCTATTGCGACAATCGCGAAGTGCGGGGACGGACCGTGGGCTTCGTCGAGGAGTCGAAGAGCGCGGTGCTCCGACTCCTCCATGAGGCGGATCAATGGAGCTTTCCCATCATTGTCTCGATCGAGCCCGCTCCCGCGGGGCAGCCGATGGCCCCGCCGGTCAGCGTCACTCTCGTCAGCACCATCGCGGGGCCGAAAGTGGATGTCGCCGTCCGGGTCGGGGAGGACCCTTCGCGCGTTTTCCTGCAGCGTCATATCGTCCGCGCGTTGCTGCTGGAGATGGCGTATCGCGATCGGCCGCCGATCCGCGGCGGGGAACGCTACGCCGAGGTGCCGTGGTGGCTCGCGGAAGGAATCGTCCAGGGCATCCAGAAATTCGGCCCGGGAAACCGCGAAGTTTTCCAGAGCATCGTGAACACGGAGAAGCTGCCCGCGCTGGAGAAATTCCTCAGCCAGCCACCGATTCACCTCGACGCAGCCGCAGGCGCGGTCGATCGGGCGTGCGCATTGTCGCTGGTCGAGGCTCTGCTTCACCTCCCGAACGGCCCGAAAAACCTCGGACGCTTCATCCGCGCCTGGCCGGATGCCGGGGGCGACGCCATGGGGGCGCTGGCCGCTCACTTTCCCGGCCTCGACAGCTCGCCGCAGGGCCTCGCGAAATGGTGGACGCTCCAGCTCGCGGGTCTCGCGAAATCCGATCGCTGGCAGGTCCTCAGCCCCGCGGTGGTCGAGGCGGAACTTCGCAACGTGCTCGAATTCGACGTCGCCACGGAAAAGGCCGGCGCAACGAGGCGGTTCGCGATCGCAAAATTCGACGACTATTTGAAACTGCCCGGCGCAAAATCCGCCCTCCGCGACGCGCAGGTGAAAATCGTCGGCCTGATCACCAAGAGCGATCCGCTGTTCCAGTCGATCCTTTCCGAATACGAGGAGATCTGCCGGCTTCTGGCCATCCGCAAGACCAAGGGCATCGCCAGCCGCCTCGCCGACCTTGCCCGCTACCGCGAGACGCTCCTCCGGCGACGGGAGGAGATCACCGACTACCTGAATTGGTACGAGGCCACGCAAACACCCGGTGCCACCGGTGAATTCGACAAGTACCTGCGGGCCGTCGAAAGCCTCGCCCCCAAGCCGCAGCCACCGCCGCAGGCCGACCCGAAGATCTCCGCGTATCTGGACTCGCTCGAGCGGGATTTCGCACCGCTCCGGCCGAACATGATCCCCGGCGTGCAGCCCGAGGGCAGCGCCAGCCGGTAGAGCGCCGGACTATTTCCCGAACGGCCACCTGGACACGAGCCACACGGCGAGGGTGTGGTTGTTCTCCCAGATCGTTCCGCCACGGCGTTGCAGCGTCTGCTCCAGCCAGCCGACTTCCAGCCGCGATGTCGCGGTGAGTTTGCGCCCGATGCCGATGAAGGCGCGATTTTGATCGAAGTAATTGCGCGACACGTTGGAGCCGAAGTTGAAGAACACTTCATCCCACAGCGCGAGATACGTTTTCTCGTCCGCGGTCAAAGGAATCGCCGTGCGCAGTATGTAGCGAAACCGGTTTTCGTACCGGAAGTTTTCCACCTCGTATCCGCCACGACCATCCGCGCCGAGTTCGCCGATGAAACGCTGCTCCAGGCGAACGCGATGCTGCCACTCCAGGCGGAAGGCTTTGTGCGTGTAGGAGACCTGCTGCCAGATGCGGTGCTCTGGAAGGGAGTCGAGGGCGGGATAGTCGCCATACCGGAAGGTATCGACGTATGCATAGCCGAGCGACGCGCTCCATGCGGGGCTGAAGGTGTAGTTGATGCCGGGACGGATCAGGAGCTGTTGCCAGTTCCCACCGAAATCGGACCGCCGAATCTGACTTTCGAGATGCAGCCCCCAAGGCCCGCCTCCGATGGGATGATCCCCGACGTAGTTCAGCCACAGATGGCCGTTGGAATCGCTCCTGTCCGCGGCGCGAACGCCGACGGTGGCGGCCATGACGAGAAGCAGTGCGAGGATGAATATCCGGGCGTTCCTTTTCACGGCACCTGTGGAACGAGAGGTAGCGCAATCGCTCATGCCATTTGGACCATCGGGATCGGGAGCTTTGCCAGACTGGATTCCGAGGTCTGGAAAAACGAGACCTCGCCGGTTTTGATGTCGTAGAGGGCGCCGACGATGGCGATGCGGCCTTTGCGAACCAGATCGTCCAAGGTGGAACTTCGCTCACGGATTTTGTGCATCGTGCGCAGGATGTTGCGCTTTGAGACTTCGTTGGCGTACGCCGCTTTTTCCCCGGGCAGCCACTGGTCGGGCTTCTTGATCGTGCGCAGATCCACGGATTGCTGGATCTCGGTGATGAGGCCGTCGAGGTTCACGCAGCCGGTCGCTTCCGAGGCGGATTTTCCGGCGCCGATGAGATCCACGGCGGCGTTCACGGCGCCGCACGAGGTGTGGCCCATCACGAGGATGAGCTTCGAGCCGGCGACGGCGCAGCCGTATTCCATGCTGCCGAGTACCTTGTCGCGTGCGATGTTGCCGGCGATGCGCGCATTGAAAATGTCACCCAGGCCGAGGTCGAAAATCAGCTCCGCCGGGGCGCGCGAATCGATGCAGCTCAGCACGACGGCCATCGGGAACTGCCCCGTGGAGGTGGCGGTCACCTGCCGTCCGAGGTCCCGGATGATGCGGTCGCCCGCGAGGAATCGCCGGTTGCCGGCCTCGAGAATCTCGAGCACCAGCTGCGGCGTGAGGGCGGTCTGAATCTCCCGGGTCGAGTAGTCGATGTACTGGATGTGGTCCTCCAGGCTCGGATACTTCTCCCGGAAACCAGCGAGG
>JBEBGK010000653.1:0-2935 GCA_040081515.1 Chthoniobacteraceae bacterium | reverse complement strand
TTCTTCGGCCTCCGGACGCGCGCGAAGAGCATCGTCTTCCTCGTGGATGTCTCCGACAGCATGGTGATGCCGCTCAACCGCCCGCAGCCGAAGGAAGCGACGAACCTTCCAAAGAAGGGCGAGAAGGGGCCGCAGACCTACGCGGCACTGGAACGCGAGATGATCCGCGCCCTCCGCAGCCTCGACAAGGCAATGAGCTTCAGCCTCGTGTGTTTCGCGGGTGACGTGGAGCCTTACAAGGCCGCGCTCGTTCCGGCGAACGACCTGGAAAAGGAACGCGCGATCAAATGGCTGCAGTCGCACAATCCCGGACTGAACATCGTGGCGGAGCGGAAGAAGGCGGAACGCGAAGCCGCCGGTTTCGAGCAGAAGGCCGGCGCATCGACCAGCGTGACGAAGTTCAACCACGGCGGGACCCGTTCGTCCGCGGCGCTTCAGTATGCATTCGCGATGAATCCCGACGCGATCTGCTTTGTTAGCGACGGTGTGCCCACGGACAAGCTGGCGGATCAGATTCTGACCGATATCCAGACGGCGCAGAAACAACTGCCGCGCCCGAGCGTCATCAACGTCGTGGCGTTCCTCGCGGATGGCGGCCTCAAGTTCATGCAGGAAATGGCGACGCAGAACCAGGGCAGCTTCAAGGAGATCAAGCCGGGCATGAGCAGCTTCGGATTTTGAGTCCAGGCCGCCTCCGCGGCTTGCGATGCTTCCAGCGACGATACGAGTGATCGCGACCCCAGCCCAGTGGCGACCGTCCATCTATCCAAGAGCAGATTTCTCCTGGGACTTCAGTGTCCCAAGCAACTGTGGATCCATTGCCATGACCGGGCGGTCGTCCCGGAGCCGGACCCCGCGACGCTCTCCGTCCTCGAGCAGGGACGCGAAGTCGGGAAATGGTCCCGGCAGCTTTTCCCCGACAGGATCGATCTCGCGGATGTGACATCCCTCGATGCAGCACTCGCCGCGAGCGGCGAAGCGCTTCGGGGAGACGCAGCCGTGTTCGAGGCGACCCTCCGCCACGGCCGGTGTGTGAATCGCGCGGACATCCTCGATCCCGCGGGAGACGGCTCGTGGAATCTGATCGAGGTGAAAAGCTCCACGGAGGCGAAGCCGGTCCATCTCCAGGATGTCGCGTTTCAGCGCTACGTCTGCGAGGGCGCCGGCCTGACAATCCGCGGTTGTTTCCTGCTTTTGATCGACACGAACTACGTCCGAAACGGCCCGATCGAACCGCGCGCGCTTTTTTCTCGGATCGATGTCACGGAGCAAGTCGCGGAGCTGCTTCCATCGGTGGAAGCACGCGTGAACGAGCTGCTGAATGTCATCGCACTTCCGGAATGTCCCGATGTCCGGATCGGACCGCATTGCAGCGAACCCCATCGTTGCGCGCTCACGGAGCTGTGCTGGGGTTTCCTGCCGCAACCGAGCATCTTCGATCTCCGCGGAGCCGGGAATCTCGCGTGGACCTTGTTCGAGAGGGGCGTGCTCCGCATCGAAGACATCCCGGGCGACTTCAAGCTCAACGGCGCGCAGGCGATCCAGGCCGGCTGCCATCGGACCGGCGCGCATCATGTGGATGTCCCGGCAGTCCGCGCCTTCCTCGACCGCTTGCGGTATCCGCTCCACTTTCTCGACTTCGAGACGTTTCAGACGGCGATTCCGATCTTCGAACACTCACGGCCATACGGACAGATTCCTTTCCAGTTCTCGCTGCACGTCCTCGTCGCACCGGGCGCGGAACCGGTTCACCACGGCTTCCTCGCAGCGGACCAGCAGGATCCGCGGCCCGCACTGATGACGGAATTGCAACGCCGGATCGGCGATGAAGGCAGCATCGTCGCATACAACATGGCTTTTGAAATGGGCAGGCTCCGCGAGTGTGCGGAGTTTTTTCCCGAGTTCCGCGAGTGGGTGGACGGGTTGCTGCCGCGTTTCGTCGATCTCTTTGCCCCCTTCCGCTCCGCACACTACTACCACCCGGCGCAACACGGCAGCGCATCACTCAAGGCGGTCCTCCCGGCTCTCACGGGGAAAACCTACGACAGGCTTGAGATTCACGATGGAGGAACGGCGAGCCGGGAATTCCTGCGAATCACCTTCGGCAAGGTTTCCGAAGCGGAACGCTCGCGGGTGCTGCGCGCACTCGAAGCCTATTGCAGCCAGGACACCCGGGGCATGATCGATGTCCTCGATGCGCTCCGCGGGCTCTGCCGTTGACTGCGCGGGCTCGCAGTGCGACCCGCACCTGTCATCTCCCTTCCCGCAGCAGCAACCGTGTCTTCACCCGCCATGTCGAATCCGCGAAACGAAACCGCCGCGCATTTCCGCCTCAAGCAGCTTGCCCTGAAATGGGCCCGTCAGAACCGCTACCCCATCGCCGCAACCGAGGTGACCGTTCCGCACTTTCGTTTCCGACTCGATGCCGCGGCGTATCAGCCGGCACGGGCGGTCGAGGTCGTGGCGGACGAGCAGACGGGACGGCGGCGGAAAGTGCCGGTCAGCAGGCTCGGCATGACGGCGATCTTTGAATGCAAGGCCACGCGGCCCGATTATCTCCGGGATTCGCACTCCATCGCCGATACGCTCGACCGGCTCAGGGTTCTCGCGGAACGCAAGTCCCGGCACGAGGAGACTCTCAGTATGGGTGCAGGACGGAAAAATTTGGAATGCTCGGAGCCCAAGGCCGGGGGATGGATTACGCGTGTCTAGGATTCCTCGACGAAGGGAACCTTGTTTGCCGCGGAGCGGCAGCGACGTGAATAGCCGTGGGTGACGAGGAACGAGGAACCCACGGATCGCTCGCCGAGCGACGGACCGCGTAGCGGTCGAACATGAGCGCGCGGCACCGCAAGGTCGCGAGTGGGTGCGACCGCTACGCGGTCGTTCCCGCGTTCGCCGGACCGTGGGTTCGTTCCTCACCCACGGCTATTGA
>JBEBGK010000652.1:0-2942 GCA_040081515.1 Chthoniobacteraceae bacterium | reverse complement strand
GGCCTTGCTCTTTTCGAGCAAGTGCCGACTGCGCTCCTCGAACATGTCCCGCGTGAGGTCCAGCTTCACGCTCCTGCCATTGTAGCTGTGGACCAGCGTCGTCCGCTGGCGCGTGGAAAGCTGGATTTTCGCCGTCAACGCGCGGTTGTAGAGATCCTGATAGCTATGCAAATCGAGCAGCGGATTCTCCCCGTGCTGCTTGTCGAATTCCTCGGCGACCCAGTTCACGATGAGGTCGTCCCAGTCTTTGCCACCGAGACGATGGTCGCCGTTGCTCGCCACCATGCGGATGTGATGGTTCTCGATCCGCATGATCGTCACGTCGAATGTCCCGCCGCCGAGATCGAAGACGAAAACAGTCTGATCCTGATCCAGCTTGTCGAGGCCGTAGGCGAGCGCCGCTGAAGTCGGTTCGTTGATGATCTGCAGCACGTTCAACCCGGCAAGCTGCCCGGCGACCAGCGTAGCGGTGCGCTCCGCATCGTTGAAATACGCGGGGACGGTGATGACCGCCTCCGTCACCGCTTCGCCGAGGTATTTCTCCGCATCAGCCTTCAGCTTGCGCAGGATGATCGCGGAAAGTTCCTCCGCCGAATACACCTTCCCCCCGAACGTCCGGCTGAACTGCGCCTTGCTCTTGCCCATTTCGCGTTTCACGAAATCGACGATCTTGTCCGGCTCCGCGACGGCATTCTGCTTCGCGATGGTGCCCACCACGGCGTTCGTGCCGTCGAACAGGATCACCGAAGGCGTGATGCGCTCGTTTTCCGAGTTCGGGACGATCTGCGGCTTGCCGTAGGCGTCGATGTGCGCGACTGCGCAAAATGTGGTGCCGAGGTCGATCCCCACGGCTTTTCGGTTCAGAGGTTTGTCGGTCATGGCTCTTTGGGCTGAAGAACGCTTTGTATTTAAGCAGGAAATTGCGCGGAGCGCTCGAAATCAATCATGGCTTGGCCTGATTTTTCTTGAGGGCGGAAAGGTATCCTTCCTTCCATTTCTTGATCACGACTTCCTCCGCACGGACCACGCGATCCTTCCAGCGGAAGCCGCGCTTGATCACCTTCACCACCTCGTGATCCTGATCCGGATCCTCGGTGTATTCCACGGTCACAGCCCGCTGGGCTTGCTTGTCCAGCTTGCCCGTGCCCAACGGCTGGAGCGTCACGTCGAGCCGTTCCAGAACTTCGAGAATCGAATCCCGGTTATGCTCAAGCTGGCTGGCTGGCGCCGCGACGTTTTCAAAAAGAATCAACGCGCTTCCCGCGAGATTGCCGCGCTGCTCCTGCCCCGAAAGCGCCAGCGCGAGCTGCCGGTGAATCTCCGAAATGTCGTCGTAGAGCGAAATGAGATCGCGAATCACAGGCCGCAGCACGGATTCGAGCAGGAACGCATCCTTGTAAGACTTCAACTCCGTGTGCAGCGCCTCGAACATCGCGCGGTTCACAATGTTCCGCTGCTCCAGCGCCACCTTCGTCTCCGCCAGAATCTTCGGCACCGCAGTCTGGTGCATCATCACTTTTTCCACACGGTCGAGCACGTCCACCTGCTCGAACTGCGCCCGGGCGACCGCCTCGATACCCTGCAAAATGGGCCGCAGCGATTGCTGGAAATTCAATGCGCCCGGCACACCCTCGCTCACTTCCTTCGTCGCAGGAGTCACTTCGGCTTTCATGGAATGCACTGCGAGATGGCCCGGAACGGTACGGGCATCAGCGCTCGCCGCGTCGGGGCGATCACTGCTGTTGAAGGGCTGAGGTTCGACCATGACAACCTGCAATTAGCGGATTCCGCGCCACTATCGCGACGAATTGTTACGCTTATGAGGCCGGATGCGTGAAATGCCCGAGGATCGCATCCACTAGCCCCGGAATATCATAACGCGCCGCCTCCACATCCACCTTCAGCTTCAGCCCTCGCATCGTAGCCGAGGTGATGGGCCCGATGGACGCCGTTTCCATCCCGGCGGGCAAGGGCAGCTTCAGCGCCATGAAATTTTCCGCCGTGGAAGAACTCGTGAAAGTAACCATGTCCGCGCCTTCCTCCCGAAAGCGAGCGATGGCGCCGGAACGATCCTCCGTCTCCGGCACCGTGCGATAGACGGCGACCACGTCCACGATTGCGCCGAGCTTCGTCAGTTCTGCCGGCAGCACATCCCGCGCTTCCTCCGCCCGCGCGATCAGGATGCGGAGATTGTCTATCGTTCCCTCCTTCTGGAATTCCTTCACCACCGCCTCGGCCACAAATTCCGCGGGCTGCAATTCCACCGTCAGCCGGTATTCCCGCACCTTCGCCGCAGTTGCGGGCCCAATGGCGGCGATCCGGACGGCGCCAATCTCGCGGGCATCATTGTACACCTTGAAGAACGCCTCGAAGAACGCATCCACACCATTCGGGCTCGTGAAGACCAGCCAGTCGTAGCCATGCGCATCCGCGACCATCTGCGCCATCGCCAGCTTGTCCGTCGGCGGCTCGATCCGGATTGTCGGGAGTTCCATCACATCCGCGCCGAGTTCCCGCAGCCGCGATGAAAGCGCTCCCGCCTGCTTGCGTGTGCGCGTCACCACGATGCGTTTCCCGAATAGCGGGCGCGTCTCAAACCAGTTCAGGGATTCGCGCAGCTTCACGACATCCCCGAGGATAGCGACAGCCGGCGCCTTGAATCCCGCCGCCTCCACTTTCGCAGCGATATCCGTCAGAGTGCCCACCAGCGTCTGCTGCCGTCCCGTCGTGCCCCATCGGATCAGCGCGACAGGCAGATCCGCCCGCGCACCGTGCCTCACGAGTTCCGCGGCGATGATGCCGATGCGCTCGACGCCCATGAGCATCACTTTCGTCCCGGGATTCCTCGCGAGCTGCTCGTAGTCGAGCTTGCTCTCCGGCTTCGTCGGATCTTCATGCCCGGTGAAAATGGTGAGTTGCGACGTATGCTCGCGATGCGTCAC
>JBEBGK010000651.1:0-2943 GCA_040081515.1 Chthoniobacteraceae bacterium | reverse complement strand
TTTGAGATGAGTGATTTCATGGCAATGCGAGCGATTCGGTAGGCAGCGGAATGTCTGGGTGTGCGGCAATAAAGCACCCCAAGTCACGGCTGGTAAAACAGCGTTTTCCAGTCACTACGGACGGAAAAACCGTTGGAAGCCGGCCGAGCGGGTCGCGCGAGCGTGTTGTCCCGCGCTTTCAGCGCTCGATTTCTACTGCAACTACTGCACTGGAAGGAAATTGCTTTTGCGCCCGCCGCACCGGAAACGGTCAGAATGGGGATCGACGTCGGGGAGTAAGGGGGTATGTCTCTCCCGGCATGGTTTTCGGGGAGATGGCTGTCATCGATGGCGCCCCGCGAGCCGCGACGATCGTCGCCGATGGCGAGGTCGAATGCGATGCGCTCAGTGTGCAGGCTTTCGAGGGCCTCGGCGGCGCTTACCCGTAACTGAAGATCAAGCTTTTCGCGAACCTGAGCCGCGACGTTTGCCGCAGGCTTCGCAAGGCCAACCGCGAATTGGCCGTCCTCGCGTGAGCGTGGAATCGCCGGCCGCAACGCCGCTGTGACGGGGCTTGTCGCTCATGGAGGCGAACTCTGCGGTGGGCGACAGCAGGGCTGGGCTCATCCGGGTTTGCGCTGCTGCCCCGCCGGAAGAGGAGCGCCCCAGCTGAGCCGTCCTGCACTGGTTCGTTCTCAAGTAAGACTCTTCACTCTCCGACGCCGGTCCCCGTTCTGACCGTCCCCGGTGTGCCGGAATCAGGGCGGGCGTGGCTTAGGGCCGGGAAGCGCGAGAGCTGCTCTCCTGCGTTTACCCGGCCCACCCGTCGCCCATCAGTGTCCGGTGCCACCCATCGATCTTGGAGATTTTCGTCACCTTCTCCACGTACGCGCGATCGTAGTCGTGGGCGCGCGTGCGCTCGAAAAGGTCGATGGAGTGCGCCAGATGCACGGCGCTCAGCGCTGAAAAGCTGATGTCCTCGGATTGGGAGGGCCGCATGTACCAACCGACCGCGTTGACGATCGGGAAAGGGATGCCCCAAGTTGCAAGGATGTAGCCGGCGAGTTCGGCGTGCGTCACGCCGTAGGTGTCATGTTCGACCCGGGCGATGCTCACCCGCTGCTCTTTCGCGATGCGCAGCACCTGATCGTAGGCTTCGGGCAGATTGGCCGCGAGCAGCAGGACGCCGAATCGATGGAGCAGCCCCGCAGTGAAGGCCATGTCGGCGTGCCTCTTGTCAAAGGTCTCCGAACGCGCGATCCCGGCGGCCCAGTCGGCGATCCGCCCGCTGTGCGACTCGAATTCGGCGACAGAAAAGGACGCGCACTTTGACCCGTCAAACTGCCCGAACAAGCCCGTGGCCAGCACCAGCGACCGCAACCGGCCTACGCCGAGCACCTGCGCCGCCTCGAGGATCGACGTCACGCGATGCTGCCGGGAAAACGCCGCCGAATTGACCATCTGCAGGAGTTTCGCACTCACGGCCGGCTCGCGGGCGATGAGCGTCACGATTTTCCTGAGCGGGGTCTCCTCCTCTTGCAGCGCGGCGGTGATCTGGGTGTAAAGCGACGGCAGCGAGGGAAACTTGCGGATGTAACCGAGCACGCAGGAAAGGGCCGGGTTGCTCCCCAATTTCGACACGGCAAACATGGTGCGCAGTCGATCGTCGAGAACCTCGACCTGCTCCGTCCGCGACACGACGGGGTAGGCATGCTTGACCTGGCCGAGCTCGCCGGTGTCGGCGCACAATGAGCAGGCGATGGCCGGCTTCGAAGCGCGGGCGCTGTCCAGCAGGCTCACGCTCGCCTGCACGTTGCGGAATCCCGCCATCACTCCATCGAAGGGCTCCGCAGCGAGCAATGCCACCGCATTTTCCGCCGTGCGCGCGGTGACGATCGTGCGCCCGGCGATCTCCGTGCGGGTCCTGAGCCAGTCAAGGCCATCGCCCGTCACGAGCAGACGCGGTCCATCGGCTTTGGCCGGTGGCGCGGCAGGCGGTGGGACCGCGGCGGCGTGCTCGCCGTGCGATGACGTGAAGAAACTCTTGAGGATGCTCATGTGTGGTCGGTGAGGTAAGTTTGAGTTCGTCCAGAGCGAGCAAAGCCTCATGTCATCTTCCAATGAAAACTTGACTCGAGGGGTGCGAGGAACGCGAACGGGAGGAAAATCAGTCTCCCATAAGCCGCGCCCTTCGCAGGCACGCCTGCCGTATGATTATTTTTGCTACACGGAATCGATTAGATGCAGCTCTTGTGCCAGAGTGTGGAGCCGCGCTCCGCGAAAACTAAGCTGGCCTTGCCCACCGGGCAGGATAACGGGCCCGGATGCGCACCGGAAAGGAACAGTCCCACCCACGCATGGCTGCATGGGGAGCTGGCGGGGTGTGTACGGGACGGGGTGTTGACGGACGATGCGGCTGAACGCCTGCGTAACTGCGAGGGAATTGCTTTCGCGCCCGCCGCACCGGAAACGGTCAGAACGGGGACCGGCGTCGGGGAGTGAGGGGGTCTGGGATTACTTCGTGATGGGCGACAATCGCGACAACAGCAAAGACTCCCGATATTTCGGACTCGCGCCACGGCACCTCATCGTCGGAAGGGCACAGGGAGTATTCGCATCACTGGACAAGGCGGGATGGTGGATGCCACGCCTCGGCAGGTTCTTTTCGCGTCTGAATTGAGCGGCATGCAGCGGATGGATGATGAGCTTGGGACTTTGTCTTCCTGCTCCATCGCCACTGTTCGCTGATTGGCCCGTCGGCCCGCGTTTCTCTCGGGCGGTGAAGAATTGCTTCCTGATCCGATCTCCGCACTTCTCAACACGCAAAACGGCGGTTTCCAGTGAGGGAAACCGCCGTAGCGAGTGGGTCTGTGGTTCCGATCGCAGTGCGCTTACAGTCCAAAGAAGAAGGATAGACCTGAACCCCTGCGTGAGCTACCACCCCACGGGGGCAGGGGGGCGGCG
>JBEBGK010000650.1:0-2945 GCA_040081515.1 Chthoniobacteraceae bacterium | reverse complement strand
CGCAATGTGCAGGCTCGCAGCGTAACAGAAGTCGCCGCTGTCACTGCCGTGCCACTGCCGGGGCAACCCGCTGAACCTGCGAAGGCGGAGACGCCTGCCCCGCGGGCGACACCGGAACCGGTGGTCGCGACCGAAGCGCCGAAGCCCGAGGATCCGACGCCTGAGCCCATGAGGGTTCTCCGGATGCCCGGCATCGCGGCGGCCCCGACTCCGGCCCCCGCGCCGAGCGCGCCGGAACCGGCTCTCCGCCCGGCAGCCGAGAAGAAGAGCGAAGTCGCGAAGCCCGCTCCAGCCGCTGCACCCACCCGCGCCAGCCTGAATGGCGAACTCTCTCTCTCTTTCGTCGAGGTCGCATCCGCATGGCCCGAGGGAGTCCGCAACGAACTCTCGATCCTCCCCGGCGACACCAAGCTGGTGATTCCCGCGTCGGCGGTCGCTCCCGGTCTTCAGGCGGGAAAAATCTCCTTCCCGTGGTCGCAGGTGCGCGTCTGGATCCAGCCGGCCTTCAAGAACACCGTATCCATCGCGGAGGATTTCGCGCTCACCTTCCCATTGAAAGTCGTCGCGCCGGCCTTTGTCGCCGCGACCGGCGTGTCGAAGAGACAGGAAGGAACGGCTGTCGATCAATCCATGCCGGATTTCTTCGGTCCCGCCGCAGCGAAGGGCGCGACTGCCGAGGCGCCGAAGCCAGCGGCGGAAAGTGCCCCGACGATCCCGCCGGCGCCCGCACCGGTGCCCGTGCAGGCACAGACGGTCGCCGCGCCTGCGGCTGCCCCGATGCCCGCGCCCGGGCTGAAGCTTTCCATCAGCGATGAGAGCGATTCGCAGCCGCTGGCCGCGATGCCCGAGCGCGCGGCGCAACGCTCACCCGGGACCCTGGGCGAACTTTTCGGCCAGCCGGATCGGGCGAACTGGTCGCCGACCGAATTGATCGCTCAGGTGTGCGGTCTCCCCGGTGTGGCGGGCGCGGTCGTCGCGCTGGAGGAGGGCCTCGTCGTGGCGCAAAAGCTGCCCGAAGGCCTCGTTGCGGAGACTTTCGCCGCGTTCATGCCGCAGTTCTTCGGAAGGATGGAACGCTACGCCCAGGAAATGAAGCTGGGGAATACGAACGAAATCACCATTCACTCGGACCTCGGTCCGTGCCACCTCGCCCGCACCGGGAAGGTGTTCTTCGCGGCGCTCGGGCGCGCGGGGGAGAAACTTCCGGCAGGCCTCAAACTCATCCCTGCCGAGCTCGCCAATCAAAACCAATAGGAACCACCAACCATGGCAATCATCAACCGCGCCACTCGCGAACTTCAGCTCAAGATCGTGTATTACGGTCCCGCCAAGAGCGGGAAGACCACGAACCTTGAGCAGGTGCATTCAAACGTCCAGGTGCCGGACCCCTCGGCAAAGGGCAAGATGACGTCGCTCGCGACCAGCAGCGACCGCACGCTCTTCTTCGATTTCTTCCCCCTGGAGGCCACGAGCATCAAGGGCTTCAAGACCAAGTTCTCGCTCTTCACGGTGCCCGGCCAGGTCATCTACAACGCCACGCGGCAGATTGTCCTCCGCGGGGTGGATGGCATCGTCTTCGTCGCCGACTCGCAGTACGACAAGATGGGGGAGAACATCGAGACCTTCCAGCACATGCAGGACAACCTGAAGTCGCTGAACCTCAACTTCGAGGACATCCCCTACGTCATGCAGTACAACAAGCGCGACGCGGCCGATGCGGCGCCGGTGGAGTACCTCGAGTACGTCCTGAACAATCGCGAGGTCCATGTCCCCTTCTTTGAGGCGACCGCCAGCAAGTGTGAGGGTGTCTTCGAGACGCTCAATATGATCACGAAGCTGCTGATCCACAAATATCTCAACAAGTAACCCTGCCCCCGGGCAGGAAACGAACATGGCTTTTCCACAGCTAACCGAGGCGGATATCCAGTTCTTCGACAAGGTCCTTGCGGACCTCCTGAAGAAGAGCGAGGCGATGATCGCGATGATCGTCGAAAAGGCCGGATACCTCATCCACCAGCACGGCAATGCGGAGGCGATGGACACGACGACGCTCGCGACGCTGGGCTCGAATGCATACAACGCCACCCAGTTCATGGCGCAGCTCGTGAATGAGCACAACTTCGCCAGCATGTATCAGCAGGGGGAGACTTACAGCACCCTCATCCTGAACATCGACCAGGACTGCATCCTCGTGGTGATCTTCGGCACGCAGCAGACCGTCGGCTCGATGAAATACTTCGCCGCGCCGGTCGTGAAACAGATCGCCGAGCAGCTTCAGGTCGCATCGGGACGCGGGGAATCCGCGCTGGATTTGAGCGACATGGACGCGACGGACGTGCAGTCGCTTTTCCGCCGCGCCTGAGCGCTCACTTCTCCCGTCCCGGCGTCTCGAAGAGTCTCAGCACGAGACCCGCGAGAAAACCGCTCGCGATCGCGGCGAGCACCGAAGGCAGCGGCCGTCCGGTCATCTGCCTGCCGAGCAGCCGCAGCTTTTTCGAAAGCTGATCCAGCCTGGGTCCGTCCGCGTCCATCACTTGCGGCGCATCTCGATCTCCTCGCAGAGCTTCACCGCGCCGAGGAGCAGCAGGACGGGGCGGATGAGCGCGAACACGATGGCGGTGAGGATCCGCAGGAGCCGGCCGACTGGCAGGATGGTGAGGAAGATCCCCACGAAAAATGCCCACACGAGCGATTTTACAGGCTGCTTGCGCACTTCATCGGCGGTCTTCTGGACGAATTCGCCGATGGGCTTTTGAAGCCCTGGCTGGCTGGCGGGTTCGGTCGGCTCTGGCATGCCTCAATTAACAGTGCGAAGCGGCGTGCGGTCAACGCGCTAAGCGGGCGGCTTTCTCCTTGGCCGCCGTCGCGTGTTGCCGCTTACTCCGCGGCCTCATGCTGCCGGCCATCCTGACGACGCTGCTCTGGGGCTGCTCCGCGATTTGCGC
>JBEBGK010000649.1:0-2947 GCA_040081515.1 Chthoniobacteraceae bacterium | reverse complement strand
GACGATTGCAGGAGGCGGGCGGACAATGTGGGGCCGACAATCTGTCGGCCCGTTTCTTCGCCTCGGAGACCGCGCACGCCGACTCGATGCGCGTCCTGCTCCGCGCCATCCCGCCGCCTACGCTCATCCCGCCAGCCGACAGGATTGTCGGCTCCACATTTGGAGCGCCGACCGGTTGCATGTGGGCGCGGACTTTTCACACAGCCTCGGATGGAGGCGGGCACTTCGTCGCGGACGATCTTTCTGGCGCAATGGTCCGTCGATTTTGAACAGCCCGCCTCCTCACGTCGGCGGCTACGGGGTTTTGTGGTGGACGCCAGTGCGCCACCCTTCTTACGTCGCAGGTTGCGCATGAAATTTCACCGATTCATCCAGGATACCGAGGGTTGGAAGCTCGTGAGCAACGAGGTGCTCCTCGCGAATCCCCACGTCGAAGTGCACCGCGTGATGGTGACATCGCCGACGCGGCCGGAGCCATTCCCGTGGACGATCGTGCATCGCAAAGGCGCGGTGGTCGTCGTGCCGGTGACGGCGGACGGGAGGTTCCTGCTCATTCGGCAGGAGCGCGTGCCAATCCGTGCCACGATCTGGGAGTTTCCCGCAGGGCAGATTGACGACACGTCGGACCCGGATGCGATTCGCGCGACGGGCTTGCGCGAACTGGCCGAGGAGAGCGGCCACGAACTCGCACCCGGCGGCGAAATCGTTTCGCTCGGGCATTTCTTCCCGAGCGCGGGGTTCACGGATGAGCACAGTCATCTGCTGCTGGCCCGGCCGGTGGTCCCGTCGAAAAGCGGTTCGTCGCCCGATGCGGCAGAATCGATCGTCGAGTGCCGTGCATTCTCCGCCGGGGAGCTGAGGGTGATGATCGCCGACGGGGAGATCCGGGATGCGAACACGCTCGTGGCCGTCGCCCGGATGGTGGCGCTCGGCCATTTGGAGTTTTGACGGGCGGACGGGATGGAAATAGCCGAAGAGCACTGCAAGACGGGGGTTCAACTCAGTGTGGAATTCGGCTTCCCACCTGACTCGCAACTCCGCATCTTCCGCCGCCCATGTGGCTTCTAAAGAAACTATTCAAGAAACGCGATGAGATGACCGGCGACGGCGACATCGTGAAGCCGTTTCTCGATCACCTCGAGGACTTGCGATGGACGCTGCTGAAGATGCTGCTGACCCTCTCCATTTCGATGATCCTCGCGTTTGCGTTTCGGAAGACGCTGACGGCTCTGTTGGGGCGGCCTCTGCAGGTCGCCGTCCCGGGAGCCGAACTCCAGATTATCGACCCAATCGGACCGATCTCGCTTTCGTTCAGCCTCGCATTTTACGCGGGGATCGTCGTGGCGTTTCCCATCCTTTTCTATTTTCTGGCCGAGTTCCTCCTGCCCGCTCTGACGAAAAAGGAAAAGAAATATGTCCTGCCGGCCGTTGGTGTCGGATTCGGGTTGTTTCTGGTGGGGGTGGTCTTGTGCTACCTCTACGTTCTTCCCGCCACCCTCAAGTGGCTGCACAACGATGCGAAGGAATTGGGAATTTCCCCGAAGTGGACGGGGAACAGTTACTACGGCTTTATCACCCACCTGTGCATCGCCGTCGGGCTTGTCTGTGAACTGCCGGTGGTCATGGTGACGCTCAGTTGCATCGGACTCATCAGCTACGCGTGGCTCAAGGGGATGCGGATGTATGGCTACGCGATTGCGCTCGTCCTTGCGGGCATCATCTCGCCGACGCCGGATTTGTTCATGCTCTTCATTTTCGCGGGTCCCATCATGGTGCTCTTCGAGCTGTGCATCTGGATTGTCTGGCTCCTGGAAAAGCGGCGCGCGAAGCACGAAGAGGCTGCCGCGATGCATCACGAGCAGCCATACGACTACCATGCGGACGAGCATCACCACCCGGACCATGACGGCCACGATGCCGAAGACGGACCGGATAAGCCGGCCTCATAGCAATGTGGACGGAGCGGAGGGAAGGGGAGCGGAAGCGCTGGAGATCCCATGGTCTCCGGCGGGCGGGGCAGGGGTGTGAAGGGTGTCGCTTGAGCATTCGGGCTTTTTAGAGCACCATGGGGCTTCCATGAAATGCATCGCGCTCATTGCCCTGCTCATCCTCGGTGTTTCCACGGGCGGTTACGCCGCTATCAAGCGAGATCCCCTGGAGATCCTCCGCGAAAGCCAGGAGGCGTTCGAGAAGAAGGATTTCGACAAGGCGGCGGAATTGCTCTCGAAGGCGATCGAGGGAAACCCGAAGCTCACCCCCGCTTACATCCTGCGCGGCCTGGCGAGCGCGGCGCGGAACAAGCCTGCGGAGGCGATCGCGGATTACAGCAAGGCGATCGAACTCGCACCGGACGATGAGCGGCCCCGGCTCCTGCGGGCGGCGATTTATCAGGCGACGAAGGATTTCGACAAGGCGATCGAGGACCTCGATTTTGCCATCGGCAAGAATCCGAACAACGCGGAGTTCCTGGTGACCCGGGGGATCTGCCATGCGCAAAAGGGGGACGACGACCATGCGCTGGCGGATTTCGAAGCAGCGGTGAAGGCGAATCCCAAGAGCGTGCGCGCGTGGCAGCTTCGCGGTTCCGCCTATTCGGAGCGGGGTGAAAAGGACAAGGCGCTGGGGGACTTCAAGGAGGCGATCGGCATCGATCCGAATGACCCGGCGACGTATCTCTACCGGGCGCATCTTTACCTCGTCGAGGCGGAGCCGGAGTCCGCGCTTCTCGATTTGGAGGAGGTGATGAAGCGGGCGCCGGATTTCCCGGGCGCTTCAAACGATTACGCATGGACGCTTGCGACGAACCCGAAGGATGCCGTCCGGAACGGGCTGAAGGCCGTGGAGTATGCGAAGAAGGCGTGCCACGAGACGGATTACAAGCACGCGCCGACGGTGGACACCCTGGCGGCCGCCTATGCGGAATCCGGCGAATGGGACGAGGCGGAGA
>JBEBGK010000648.1:0-2948 GCA_040081515.1 Chthoniobacteraceae bacterium | reverse complement strand
ACTCGGTCTCAGCGAACAGGACTCGAAACTCGTCGCGGAGCTGCTCGGCGAGCGCATGGTGCTCTCCCAGTTGGAACCGCAGTTCTCCGCCGCGGGCGCGCCGCTCGAGGGGACGCAGAAGGACGCGCTCCTGCAGATCATGAACCAGGAACGCGCCAAGCAGCCGAAGAGTCCATTCTCCGCGAACAACACGGACCCGACCGCGGCGATCACCGCGATGAAAGACGAGGCCGCGGTGGAGACCTGGATGCAGCAGGAGCAGCAATTCCAGCAACGCGTCCTGCAATCGGCCGCCGGCACGCTCAACCCCGATCAGATCAACACGCTGCGGCAGGGATTCCAGCAGCAGACGGAGATGCAGAAGTTCGGACTGAAGATGAGCCGCGAGATGTTCAAGGGTGGCGACGGCGGAGCAGTGGTGATTCCCGGTCCCCCGCCCCGTTGACTTCAAGGCCGCTGCGGCGAGGATTCCGCGCCCATGGCCCTGCCGCTCAACTACAGCCTGCGCAACGTCTTCATCCGTTGGCGTTCCACGCTCGCCACGGTCCTCGGCGTGGCTGCGGTCGTTTTCGTCTGGGTGCTCATGCAGTCGCTCGCGGCGGGACTCGAAAAGGCGGCCGCCTCCACCGGTGACCCGCGCAATCTGCTCGTCGTGCGCAAGGGATCCGACTCCGAATCCACCAGCCAGATCACCCTCGAGAACCTGCGCGCCATCCAGTACGCGGAGGAAATCGCCCGCGACCCGGATGGCCAGCCGCTCGTCTCGGCCGATACGCTGGTCGTGGCGTATCTCGAACGATCGAGCAGCGTCGGCGGCGGAGCGAATGTAATCTTTCGCGGCATCTCGAAAATGGGCCCGGCCCTGCGGCCGCAGGTGCGGCTCGCGGATGGCCGCTGGTTCGAGCCCGGCAAGCGCGAGGCAACCGTGAGCCTCCGCCTCGCCCAGCGTTTCGCCGGGATGAGCACCGGCAACGAGATCAAGCTCGGCGCGCGCACGCTCACGGTCGTGGGCCACTTCGACGCGGGCGGGAGCGCGTTCGACTCCGAGGCATGGATGGACGCCGACGAGGCCCGCTCCATTTTCAATCGCGACAACTACGCCAGCCTGCTGATCCGACCGACCGACGCCAGCGCCGGCGCACGCCTCGTGAAACGCCTCGAGTCCGATCGCCGCCTCGTCGTGCGGGTCGTACCCGAGGTCGCCTACTACGCCGAGCAGACCAAAACCGCCGGGCCCATCCGCTGGGGCGGCAATCTCATCGCCACGGTGATGTCCATCGGCGCGGTGCTTGCGGCGATGAACACCATGTATGCGAGCATCGGTGCGCGCACGCGGGAGATCGGCACCCTGCGCGTGCTCGGCTTTCGCAGGCGCTCGATCGTCGCCGCGATCCTGATCGAGGGCGCCTGCCTCGCGCTCATCGGCGGGATCATCGGCGGCGCCGTCTCCCTCGGCCTGGACGGCTACCGCACCGGCACGTTCAATTTCCAGACGTTCAGCGAATCGGTCTTCGAACTCACCATCACCGTGCCGATCGTCCTCAAGGGACTCGTGTTCGCCGCCGCCGTCGGCGTGCTTGGCGCCTTCCTCCCCGCCATGCGCGCATCGCGGATGCCGGTGATCATGGCATTGAAGGCCACCTGATCCCGGCTACAGTGCCGACAATGGACGCGGCAAAGCTGCAGAGCATACACATCCCGGAGGGTCAGCGACGCCGATCCCATGGAGCCTTCTGGCTCATCATCATCTTCGTCGGCGCCATCACGGCGACCGCCCTCTTCTTCGCCCGGCCCTGGGCCGACGACGAGCGCGCGAGCGCCCCGGCGACGCAAGGGGCGCCCGCAAAATCCAACGAGACGGCGCCGCCACTCCCCGAGCCGAAGATCACGGGCAAGGCGGGCGACGTCGCATTCACCGTCAGCGGCTACATCATCAATCGCGAACGGATCGAACTCAGCCCGCGCACGATGAACCAGGTGAAATGGATCGGCGTGAAAAAGGGCGATCATGTGAAAAAGGACGACGTCGTCGTGCGGCTCGATGACGCCGAGCAGCAGGCGCGCATCGCCGAGCTCGACGGCCAGCTCGCCGTCGCGCGCGTCGGAGTCGAGCGCGCGAAGCTCAACTTCGAGCGCGTGAAAAGACTGCGCGCCACGCAGAACGAAACCGCGGAGCGCGAGGACGACGCCCGGCTCGCCGTCGCCTCCGCCGACGCGCAGGTGCGCCAGCTTGAGGGCACCCGCGCCATGGCCCAGGTGTGGCTCGACTGGACCATCATCAAGGCGCCGATCGACGGCGTCGTGCTCGAAAAACTGACCGACCCCGGCGAACTCGTCACACCGCAAAGCTTCGGCGGCACGCGGGGCCCGAGCACCGCGCTCCTCGCGCTCGCCGACCCCAACGATCTCCAGGTCGAGACCGACATCAGCGAGTCCGACCTGCCCAAGGTCTTCCTCAACCAGCGCTGCCGCGTGAGCCCCGAGGCCTACCCGGACAAAGTGTACGCGGCCCGCGTCGCCGAGATCGCCCCCGAGGCAAACCGGCAGAAAGGCACGCTGCAAATCAAGGTGCAGATCGAAAAGCCCGACCATTTCCTGACCCCCGAGCTGAGCGCCAAGGTCGAGTTCCTCAAGGGCGAATCCGCGAAGCAGTGACCGGTCGCCCCGTGCCCCGAGTGCCATCGTGCGCCGGAGATGACGCCCGGGAGGAAGCGCTCCACCTCTCGCTCCCTGCCCCTCCACCCGTTCGCGGCTACCGCTGATAGATCGGCAGGAAGTGATTCTTCACCGACAATGCGAGCACCGCGAGTGACGTCGCGTACACTTTGCCGCCCTGCCGTTCCTCGCCACCCACCCCGTCCCACCATCCCTCGCGCGATTGCAGCGGCAGCAGAAGATCCGCCATCACTTTCCTTGCCTCGGCTGCGTGCTTGTCGCCGCGCTGATAC
>JBEBGK010000647.1:0-2951 GCA_040081515.1 Chthoniobacteraceae bacterium | reverse complement strand
GTCATCGGCAAGGACACCCGCCTCTCCGGCTACATGCTGGAGAACGCGATGGCCGCGGGGATCATGTCGCTCGGCGTGGATGTATTCCTGCTCGGCCCGCTGCCGACGCCCGGCGTCGCTTACATCACGCGTTCGCTCCGCGCGGATGCGGGCATCGTTCTCAGCGCCTCGCACAATCCCTACGAGGACAACGGCATCAAATTCTTCCGCCACGACGGCTACAAGCTCGACGACGAAATCGAACGCAGGATCGAGAGCCTCGTCTTCACCGGCGAGATCGAAAACATCCGCCCCACGGCCGGCAAAATCGGCAAGGCGAAGCGCATCGACGATGCGCTCGGCCGGTACGTGGAGCACGCGAAGGCCAGCTTTCCGAAAGGCCTGACGCTCGAGGGCATCACCATCGCCGTGGATGCCGGCAACGGCGCGGCCTACAAGAGCACCCCGTGGATCCTCCGCGAACTCGGCGCGACCTGCCACGTCTTCCACGACCAGCCCGACGGCCGGAATATCAACGCCAACTGCGGCAGCACCTATCCCGGCGAGATCTCACGCCTCGTGCAGGAAACCGGCGCCCGCATCGGCATCAGCCATGATGGCGACGCCGACCGCCTGCAGCTCTGCGATGAAAAGGGCGAGGTGGTCGATGGCGAGAATGTCGTCGCCATCGCAGCCGTTGATTTCATCCGCCGCGGCGCGCTCGTGGAAAACACGCTTGTCGCAACCGTCATGAGCAACTTCGGCCTCGATGAAACCCTCCGCGAGAACAAGGGCCGCGTCCTCCGGACCAAGGTCGGCGATCGTCACGTCATCGAGGCGATGCTCAAGCAGGGCCTGAACGTCGGCGGCGAGCAGAGCGGCCACATGATCTTCCGGGACTACTCGACGACCGGCGACGGCATCGTGAGCGCGCTTCAGATCCTCCGCATCATGGCGGAATCGGGCCGCCCGCTCAGCGAACTCAAGAAGTGCCTCCGCAAGTACCCGCAGGCGCAGCGCAACCTCAAGGTCCGCGAGAAGCCCGCGCTCGAGGAGATGCCCGGCGTCATGAAGCTGGTTCACGAGGCCGAGGTCGAGCTGAATGGCGCCGGCAGGGTGCTGCTCCGTTACAGCGGGACGGAGCCGAAGATCCGGCTGCTCATCGAGGGGCGGGACTCGGCCCAGATCGAGAAGCAGGCCGACCGGATTGCGGACCTCATCCGGGCCAGCATCGGAGCCTGACGGGCACCCGGGACGTCTCCCGGCTTACGGGAGCACTTCGTTCCGCCGCGCCAGTCGCGCATCCTGCGCGGCGCGCATCGCCGGCAGCGTTCCCCCGAGCACCCCGGCCAGGACCGAGCGAAGTTCCGCGGCCGCCGCGAGCCTTGGAACATTCACGTAATCCGCGCCTGCCGCATAAAGATCGTTCACTTTGCCCAGCGAGTCGCTGGTCGCGATGAGCCGCGCGCCGGGATTCAACTCCCGCACCTGGCGGACGAGCATCAAATTGCTCGTCCCCTTGAGAATCGTGTCCGGCAGCGTGCAGACGATCACCTCGGCGCGCCCGACACCCGCGTGCTGAAGCGTGTCCCGCTGGCTGATGTCGCCGTAAATCACACGCACGCCGCGCTGCTTCAGCTTCTCGTTCACCACGGGATTGAAATCCAGCACGGCCAGCACTGCCAGCGCCCACGCCGCAATGATGCAATTTGCAAGTTCGCTCAGCAGGCTGTGATCCATCCCTGCCCGTGTAAGAAATCCGCCATTCCAGCGCAATGGCTCTGTGTGCGCCGCCCCATCGAGATGCGACTCGCAAAGGACGCGCCACCGTTTACACCGGAAGCATCCATGCTCCGCGCCCTTCTCTTCGCCCTGCTGTGCAGCAAGCTCCTCGCGAATGCCGCCCAATTTCCCGTCGCGGATGCCGCCGCCTTCGCCACCGCCGTCCGCAAGGCCGCACCGGGCGACGACATCCTCATGCAATCCGGCGAGTGGCGGGATGCGGACCTCCTCCTACGCGGCGAGGGCACCTTGGAGAAGCCGATCACGCTCCGCGCTGCCAAGCCCGGCGCGGTGAAACTCACCGGACGGTCCCGGCTCAGGATCGCGGGGCGGCATCTCGTCATCGAAGGCCTCCACTTTCATGATGTCTCCACGTCGGCGGATGCCGTCATCAGTTTCCGCGAAGACTCGAAGAAGGAAGCCAGCCATTGCCGGTTACGCGAATGCGCGATCACCCAGAGCCCGGATTTCAAAATCGCGCGGGAGCAAAAATGGGTCGCGCTCTACGGAACGGGGAACCGCGTCGAACGCTGCCATTTCGAGGGCAAGACCAGCCGGGGCACCTTGCTCGTCGTCTGGCTGCCATCCCGGCCGGGCGAACCTCCGCGACACCGGATCGACGGCAACTACTTCGGCCCGCGGCCACGCCTCGGCAGGAATGAAGGCGAAATCCTCCGCATCGGCGACAGCGACACCTCCATGCAGGACGCCGGCTGCCTCGTGGAAGGCAACCTCTTCCACCGCTGCGACGGCGAAGCCGAATGCATCTCCAACAAATCCTGCGCCAACACCTATCGCGCCAACACCTTCCTCGAATGCCAGGGCACCCTCACCCTCCGCCACGGCAACCGCTGCATCGTCGAGGCGAATTTCTTCGATGGAAACCATCGCAAGGAAACCGGCGGCATCCGCGTCATCGGCGAGGACCATCGCGTCCTCGGCAATCACCTGACGGCCCTCGAAGGCGACGGCGCGCGCGGCGCGATCTGCCTCATGAACGGCATCGAGCACTCCCCGCCCAACGGCTACTTTCAGGTAAAGCGCGCACTCATCCGCGACAACACCCTCCTCGATTGCCAGCACAGCATCGTCATCGGATTCGCCGACAGCGACGTGAAAGCCACGCTCCCGCCGATCGATTGCGAGTTCACCGGCAACCACGTCTCCGCACATGGACGCCAGCTCATCGA
>JBEBGK010000646.1:0-2952 GCA_040081515.1 Chthoniobacteraceae bacterium | reverse complement strand
CCGCTGCGGAAAATGTAGTGCAGAAAACCGACGCCTGAACAACGCGGCTCCTCTGATGACCGCGCCACAATGGCCCGCGAGCTGCGGAACTTGGGTTAGCCGCAGGGGCTGCGCGCGGATTCGGCTAAAGCCGCAGCAGCTTTGCGGCTGGCAATGTGGGGCCGACGATTCGTCGGCCCGGTTCTTCTGCCTCTGGACATGCACGCGGGAGCGGGGGCTTTCTGCATCCGCGCCATCCCGCCGCCTGCGCCCATCCTGCCAGCCGACAGATTGTCGGCTCCACATTGTGCCGACAGGTTGTCGGCTCCACATCAGCCCGCCAACTCCTCGACGCTGGGGCAGGTGCAGACGAGGTGGCGGTCGCCGAAGACGTTGTCGATGCGGCCGACGGAGGGCCAGAATTTGAACTCGCGCAACCACGGGGCGGGGAAGGCGGCCTGCTCGCGAGAGTAGGGATGCGCCCAGTCGGTGGCAGTCACGCTGCGCGCGGTGTGGGGCGCGTTTTTGAGCGGGTTGTCCGTCGCGTCCAGCGTTCCATTTTCGATGGCGGTGATTTCGGTGTGGATGGCGATCATCGCATCGCAGAAGCGATCGAGCTCGGCCTTGGATTCACTTTCCGTGGGCTCGATCATGAGCGTGCCGGCGACGGGCCAGCTCAGTGTCGGCGCGTGAAAGCCGTAATCCATGAGCCGCTTTGCGACGTCCTCGGCGGTGATGAGCTTGAAGCCGCGCAGGTCGATGATGCACTCGTGCGCGACGAAGCCCTGGGCACCGCGGTAGAGGACGGGGAAGGATTTTTCCAACCGCTTCGCGATGTAGTTGGCGTTCAGAATCGCCAGGGCGGTGGCGTCCGTCAGCCCCTTCGCGCCCATCATGCGGATATACATCCATGAAATCGTGAGGATGCTCGCGCTTCCGAATGGCGCGGCGGAGACGGAGCCGATGCGGGTGCCCGGTTTCTCCCTCTCGAACGACGAAAGGAAAGGCGTGAGGTGCGCTGCGACGCAGATCGGGCCCATTCCGGGTCCGCCGCCACCATGCGGGATGCAGAAGGTCTTATGGAGATTGAGATGGCAGACATCCGCGCCGATGCGCCCGGGGCTCGTGAGGCCGACCTGCGCGTTCATGTTCGCACCATCCATGTAAACGAGTCCTCCATGGTTGTGGATGACGCGGCAGATTTCGCCGACGGATTCCTCGAATACGCCGTGGGTGCTGGGATACGTGATCATGCACGCGGCGAGATTTGCCGCGTGTTGCTGCGCTTTGTCGCGGAGATCGGTCATGTCCACGTTGCCGTGCTCGTCGCATTTCACGCCGACGACCGTCATGCCGGCCATCACGGCGCTCGCGGGGTTCGTGCCGTGCGCGCTCGTCGGGATGAGGCAGATGGTGCGGTGCGACTGGTGGCGGGACTCGTGATATTTGTGAATGCAGAGCAGCCCTGCGTATTCGCCCTGCGAGCCCGCGTTCGGCTCGAGGGAAACACCGGGGAGGCCGGTGATCTCGGCGAGCCATTTCTCAAGCTGGGCGCACATCTCGCGGTAACCCACGGCCTGGTCCTGGGGTGCAAAGGGGTGAATCCGGCTGAATTCAGGCCAGGAGACGGGGAACATTTCGCTCGTGGCGTTGAGCTTCATCGTGCAGGAGCCGAGGGCGATCATCGAGTGGCACAGCGACAGGTCGCGCGACTCGAGGCGCCGCAGATAGCGCAGCATCTCGTGCTCGGTGTGGTGGGTATTAAAGACCGGATGGGTGAGGAAGGAGCTGCTCCGCGCGTGCCGCGCCGGGATGCTGGAGGCGCCGAGTTCGCGGGCGAGCGTAGCGACGTCGATGGACTGCGCGTGGCCGAAATTGAAGACGGTCAGCAGATCGCTGATGTCCTCCTCGGTGGTCGTCTCATCCAGCGCGACGGCGAAGGCGTCGTCGCCCGCGACGCGGAGATTCAGCCGCGCAGCCCTCGCGGCGGCAAGAATGACCTCGTGATCGGCCTTCGAGACCGTGACATGGACGGTGTCAAAGAACGGCGACTCGGCGACCGTGAGTTTGCGGCCGAGCTTGCCGAGGCCCGCGGCAAGTGTGCGCGCGGCAAGGTGGACCCGCGTCGCGATCCGGCGCAGGCCCTCGGGGCCGTGATAGACGGCGTACATGGACGCCATCACGGCGAGGAGAACCTGGGCGGTGCAGATGTTCGACGTCGCCTTGTCGCGGCGGATGTGCTGCTCGCGGGTCTGGAGCGAGAGGCGGCAGGCGGGGTTCCCATGCGAGTCCTTGGACACGCCGACGAGCCGCCCCGGCATGACCCTTTTGAATTCCTCCCGCGTCGCGAGATATGCGGCGTGAGGTCCGCCGTATCCCAAGGGGACGCCGAAACGCTGCGTGCTGCCGATCACGATATCGGCGCCGAACTCGGCGGGCGGCCGCAACAGGACGAGCGCGAGCGGATCCGCGGCACAGATGCAGAGCGCGCCGGCAGCGCGCGCCTTCTTGAAGAACGGCCCGTAGTCGTGGATCGCACCAAATGTGTCCGGATACTGGACGAGGACCGCGCAGAAGTGCTCGCCCGGCTCGAAGGTTTGCTCGTCGCCGACGATCACATTCACTCCCAATGGCTCCGCCCGGGTCTGGACGACCGCGATCGTCTGCGGGTGGCATCGCCGGGAGACGAACACCGACTTGACGACTTCGTCCTTTCTCACGGCGAGCGCCATGTGCATCGCCTCAGCGGCCGCGGTCGCCTCATCGAGGAGGGAGCCATTGGCCACGGGCAGCCCGGTGAGATCCGAGACCATCGTCTGGAAGTTGAGCACGGCTTCGAGGCGGCCCTGCGAGATCTCGGCCTGGTACGGCGTGTAGGCGGTGTACCAGCCCGGGTTCTCGAGGATGTTGCGCTGGATCACCGGGGGAGTGACGCAATCGTTGTAGCCCTGGCCGATGTAGCTCCTGAAAATG
>JBEBGK010000645.1:0-2953 GCA_040081515.1 Chthoniobacteraceae bacterium | reverse complement strand
TTCGATGTCGCGTTCTTCACGAATCTGCGCGCGGCCTATCAGCGACGGCGCGATCGACTGCACGCCGGACTGGTCCGCGCCAGCTTCGATGCCGGGCCTTTGCGGTTGCCGCTCCTCACGTCACTTTCCCACCAGCCCACCCAAGGTGCATCGTCGCTGCTCAAGAGCGCGTCCATTAGCTCCTCGGTGCTCAAGCGGTTCTTGTCGGCCTGCTCAAAAGCGCCACGGATGGCGGCGAGTAGCTTCACGTTTAGGCTCTCCTCGGATTCGACGCTGCCGAATAGCTTCAGCAGTGCATGGCGCGCCTTAGCTGGCCATTCCCCGCCAGCCATGTCGGCGATTGCAATCAGCGGCTCACAAATATCCACCTGCCGATCCCCGAGCGCGTCCGGCATCTCCGGTCTGGCGTCTCGGAGTTGCTCAATCGTCTCCGGCATCTCGGCCCATTCAGCAAAAGCATTGCGGATGCTTTCCGCTGGCAGCGCCGCCTCGCGCTCGCGGAAGCGTTCCACAACCTGATTGCGCGTCTTCCGCGCCAGCAGGATAGGAACGGAGCGGTCTGCGACGGTATCGGGCAGCTTCCCGATTCCCGCGATGACCTTCGCGCAAAAAACGGCGAAGTCTTTCAACTCATGATTCGGGCCGACGCATCGCGGGACGGTCTGCCCCCGGCAGAAACCGGCATTCAGCAGGGCGCGGAGTCCCTCCTTGTTCTCATCTTTCCCGCCACCGAAGATCGTATCAACCTCATCCAACAGCAGGGTGGGCTTGTCCGCTTCTATCTTCCGATAGAGCACGGCTTCAGACACGGAGATCACCGCCCACGGCCTCGGCACCACGAGCCGCACCGTATCTAACAGGCGGGACTTCCCGCATCGCTTCTCCGGTGAATGGATATGCAGATACGGGGAATATGTGAATGCTTCCAGCGCGTGAGCGTGGGCAATCCAGAGAGCTATCACCGCAGCTTGTCCATCGCATCCGAAGGCGATGAACCGCCCCATGAATGCCTCCACTCTGGACAAGAGATCCGCCAGTGGTGTCAGCGGTTGTATTGGCTCGGCATTCGCAATCGCAGCGCGGACGGCATCCGCGCCTTGAGCTAGAAACAGTTCATCGATGTCTTTGGGGTGGGGTTTCGCTGTCATAGTTATTGGTTTGTGGTGATGGTCTTCCAGTTCAGAATGCGGACGGTCGGGACGTAGCGGCGGACTAATGCGCTCCACTCGGCGACGTGCGATTGGCCGGCCTTGTCGTCGTCGGGAGCGAATATCACTTCCCGCAGCCCGCGCAGCCTAACCTCGGCATCCAAGGGCCAGGTGCTTGCCGATGGCAGCGCGACAACGCGGTTGATCGCATCGTCCAGACCGAGATCAATCAGGCGGATGGCATCCGTCTCGCCTTCCGTGATGATGAACCGCTCAGTCCGCTTCTCCCGCATATGCTCCCGCCAAAGCGAATGGGGTTTGCCGAATGCGAACATGAAGCGCCGTTCCCCAGCCTGCCGCCAGCGCAGCTTCAAGCCGGTCGAGTAGATGAACCCCAGCTTGTTATCCTCCCATCCGAGCGAGCATTCAGATGCGAGCCGCTGAATCGTCTCAGGCTTCCAGCTTCGGGCCTTGGCGATGCGGGCGCATAGGTGGGCATCTAATCCAAGCGTCTTAGCAGCAGCACGAGCGCTGGACAATTCGGCATCGGTTGGATCGTAGGGTGTTTGCATAGCCTTAGGCGTGGGTTTCTTCGTGGTTGTCCCGACTACGGCAGCCGGGGAATTGAACATCCGCGCCAAGTCGCTGATGGCATCGGCGAGGGTCGTGCCGGTGCGTTCAACGTGGAGGTCAATGACTGTCCCGCCCTTCCTGCACGGCCAGCATTTCCAGACCCAGCAACCGCCCTTTTCCTCCGCAGTAAGTGACGGATGCCGGTCTTCATGGAGCGGGCAGCATGTAAACAGCTTCCCGCGCTGTTCCTTCACTACGCCGATGCTTTCGAGATACTGCGGAAGACGCGCCTTGATCGCGTCGAGGTCGTAGCCTTTGACAGTGTCACCCATGCGTAACCTCACTTTCAGCTTCGCCGTTGAAATGGTTCACTTCAGGCGCGGTGCCCTCGGGTGCCGCGCCTTTCCTTTTGAGATGCCCGGCCTTGCTCAGCCCGGCGTCGTGCCGCTCCGTCCAAATGGCCTTTGCCCTTGAACGATAGACCTGCCGCGCATCGTCGGATCGAAACGGCGAGTTCATCCCAAGTTGGCCGGCGAGCTTGATCATAGCTGCCGAAAACGTCGCCCGCGTCCCGCCGAAGATCCGAGCCAAGTCCGCGCAGTCTTCGCTCACGAATTTGAGCAAGATCCCCAAGGCTAGGCATCGGCGGCCTATGGCGGCGAGTCCCGGCTCGCCAAGGTGACGGTCGCCGATCTTAGCCGGGAGGAGGAAATGAATCACGCTGACTGCGGCCGCGCAGGCTACGGGGTCGCGCAGCGCGTCGTCCGCGAAGTGCGATGCGGCCTGCTCCACAGCGTCTTCTAGCTCGGCAAGCGCGGCGGCGGGGTCGCGCCTGTCAATCGGATCGCCCTCGCGGCTTGTCGAGGTCGTGCCGCAGAACATTCGCGCTCCGTTGTGCTTTGGTGAGGCCATGCTTTTGCGGCGCGTGGCAAACTTAGGCGGCGGACTCAAACGCCAGAACGTCTTCGAGCCGGTAGCGTTTCAGACGCGGGCCGATTGTGATGGACTGGAGTTTATTCCCCTTCTTATTCCCCTTCTCCAACCGCTTGATCGTCTCAATGCAGCATTGCCAGCGGCGGGCGAGGTCGGGACGAGAGAAAAGGGCAGGCTCGCCCAGTGTCGTGATGTTCTTTTGAGTGCGCTTAGTCATATGCTAAGTGCCCCGGTGTCAAAAAAAGTGCTTTCCCGCTTGCCTTTGCGCTAGGTAAGGCGGACAAGTCCCTATTCTTATG
>JBEBGK010000644.1:0-2957 GCA_040081515.1 Chthoniobacteraceae bacterium | reverse complement strand
TGCACCGGCGACGCTTCGCCGCTCGGCGGCGCGCTGCAACTCGCCCGCGAACGGAACTGGCAGCTCGAACCGCTGCTCGACGCGCGCGCCGTTCCCAGCGGAACGGTCGAGGATGCGGTGATAGAACGGTATTGGATGGAGTTTCGCGAACGGGCGTGGCGATGGCAGGAGGCCGACGTGGATGGTCTGTTGCTCATCCTTCACGGCGCGATGGTCACGGAGTCGCTGCGTGATGTGGAGGGCGAGTTGCTCCGGCGCATTCGCGAGGAACTCGGCTGGCAGCGCGTCCCGATTGTCGCGGTGCTGGATCTTCATGCCAACGTCTCGCCGCTCATGGCGCAGCACGCGAATGCGCTTATCGGGTACCGTGAAAATCCGCACACCGACGCCCGCGAGACTGCTGTCCGCGCGGCGGCGTTGCTCGATCGCGTGATGCGCAGCGGCGAACGCATCGCGACCTCCTGGCGAGGGACGCCGATCGTGTGGCCGCCCGCGGGCACTGGGACGGCATTCGCGCCGATGTCGGAACTCGAAACGATCGCCCGCGAAGCCGAGCGGACTGTACCAGGCGTGATTGAGGTGAGCGTGTACGGCGGCTTCAGCTTTGCCGACACACCGGACACCGGCGTCAGCTTTTCCATCGAGCACGCCGAGGGCTGCACCGGTGCCTCGGCGGTCCTCGACCGGCTCGCGAACCACGCATGGGAGTCGCGTGAAAAGGGCAACGTCCGCGGTACACCCGTCGATAGGGTGCTCACCGAAACCGCCGGGAAGCCGGGCGGCCCGTTTGTGCTCGCCGAGGAATCCGACAATATCGGAGGAGGCGCGCCGGGCGACGGCACGGGGCTGCTTCGCGCGCTCCTCCGGCACCGTGTGCGGAATGCGGCGGTGTGCCTCGCCGATTCCCCGGCGATCACGATGCTGCGCTCCGTCGCCGTGGGCACCGCCATCCGCCTGCCGCTCGGCGGACGCGGCAGCCGCTACGACGAAGGCCCGCTGACACTCGACGTGACCATCCGCAAGCACAGCGACGGACGCTTCGCGCTTGAGGACAAACAGAGTCACCTCGCGTCGGTGTGCGGCGATGCATTCGACATGGGACCGAGCGTCCTCGTCGAGCACGAGGGCATCCTCATTCTCCTGACGACGAATCGCACGCCGCCGATGGACCTCGGCCAGTGGAAATGTGTCGGCGTCGATCCCGCGAAACTGCGTGTCATCGGCGTGAAAGGCGCAATCGCGCACCGGCGGGCCTACGATCCGATTGCCGCGGGGAATTTCCTCATCGACACCCCCGGCCCGTGCAGTGGCGACCTGCGCCGGCTCGGCTACCGCCACATCCGCCGTCCGGTGTTTCCATTGGACTCGCAGGATGCCATGAATCCCTGACACACTGCCGACCATGCATCATCCCGCCGTCACTTACCCGCGCAACTCCGACACGCCACGTTCGAGCCTCCCATTCAGTCCGAGCGTCTGCTTTGGCGAACTCATCTTCATCTCCGGCCAGGCTTCGGTGGATGATGAAGGCAAGATCGTGCCCGATACGTTCGAGGGGGAGTTCCGCCGCTCGCTCGCGAATGTGGCCAAGGTGCTCGAAGCCGCGGGCAGCGACCTCGATCACGTCATCCAGACGCGGAACTACGTCCGCGATGCCGCGGACCTGCCGCGCTACAACGAGCTTTATCGCGAGTTTCTTCGCGAGCCGTTCCCGGCGCGGACGACCATCACCAACTGTCTGCCACCGACCCTCCGCTACGAGATCGAGGTCGTCGCCGTGCGCCGTCCGGCTCCGGTCGAGCCCCGCTGATTTTTCCCGGCATCCGAACCCATGAGCGAGCCCTTCATTCCGCCGAGACTGATCTTCGACTGTCACCTCGACATCTCGATGAATGCGCTGGAGTTCAACCGCGACCAGCGCTGGACGATCGAGAAAATCCGCCGCTACGAACTCGGCGTGAACGACGGTGTTCCCGGCCGCACGCGCAACACGGTGTCGCTGCCGGAGCTGCGTCGCGGTCGCATCGGCATCATCGTCGCCACGCAGATCGCGCGCTACGTGCCGCGCTTTGGAAATCTCCCCGGCTGGCGCAGCCCCGAGCAGGCGTGGGCATCCACGCAGGGCCAGCTCGCCTATTACCGCACGATGGAGGACTGCGGCGAAATGCTCCAGCTCCGCACGTGGCCGGAAGTCGAGGCGCACGCCGCGCGCTGGACGAAGGCATCAGACGAGGACGCCGCGAAACTGCCCATCGGCTATCTGCTCAGCCTCGAAGGTGCGGATTCCATCCTGAGCTGGCGGCATCTGGAGAAGTCGCGCGCGGACGGTCTCATCGCGCTCGGCCCGGTCCATTACGGCCCCGGCATCTACGGACACGGCACGGATGACGAAGGCCCGCTCACGCCGAAGGGCCGCGAGCTGCTGAAGGAAATGGAGCGGCTGGGAATCATCCTCGATGTCACCCACTACTGCGACGAGAGCTTCTGGGACGCGCTGGATCATTTCAGCGGCCCGGTGTGGGCCAGCCATCACAACTGCCGCGCGCTCGCGAACTGGAACCGCCAGCTCACCGACGAGCAGATCCAGGCGCTCATCGCGCGCGGTGCGGTCATCGGCATGGCGTTCGATGCGATCATGATGGTCCACGGCTGGGCGCACCGGCGATCGACGCCGCAGGATTTCGGGCTGAAGGTGGAAAAAATCTGCGAGCACATCGACCACATCTGCCAGCTCGCGGGCAACACGCGCCACGTCGGCATCGGCACGGATCTCGACGGCGGCTACGGCACCGAGCAGACGCCGATGGACCTCGACACCATCGTGGACATCCTCCGCATCGGCGAGCCGCTCGCGAAGCGCGGCTACCAGCGCGAGGACATGATCGGCCGCACCACGCTCGAGATGGGCGCCTGGCTGTCGGCGGACGATCGCATGCGCTTCCTGGCCGAACTGCGCG
>JBEBGK010000643.1:0-2958 GCA_040081515.1 Chthoniobacteraceae bacterium | reverse complement strand
CCGTAAAGACTCCCTTTGAGGAACACGCCGATCTGCTCGGCGGCTCCGCCAGCTATGCCGCGGTCGGGGTCTCATTTTTTTCGCCGGTGAACATGGTCGGGATCGTCGGGGACGATTTTCCGAAGGGGCACGTCGAGTTCTTCAAATCCCGCCATATCGATCTGCAGGGAATGCAGATCGTCCCCGGCAAGACCTTCCGGTGGTCGGGCGAATACATGCTCGACATGAACGTGCGCGAGACGCGCAGCATCGCGCTGAACGTCTTCGAGCATTTTACCCCCGTGCTTCCGCCGGCCTACCGCAAGACGTCGCTCGCGCTCCTCGCGAACATCGGGCCGAATCTGCAGAACCACGTCCTCGACCAGATGGAGGAGCCGGATTTCGTCATCGCGGACACGATGGATCTCTGGATCAACATCGCGCTCGATGAACTGAAGCGCCTGCTGGCGCGGGTGGACATGCTCATCCTGAACGACAGCGAGGCGCGTCAGCTCACGCGGCAGACGAGCCTCGTGAAGGCCGGCCAGCAGATCCAGGCGATGGGCCCGCGGTTCGTCGCTGTGAAGAAGGGCGAACACGGCTGTCTCCTTTTCGGCGAAAACGGCGACTTTTTCTCGTGCGGCGCCTTTCCCCTCGAGGACGTCCACGACCCGACGGGCGCGGGGGACACCTTTGCGGGCGGCCTCGCCGGATACCTCGCATCCACGACGCGCGGCGATGTGAAATTCACGGATCTGCGGAAGGCGGTCGTGTTCGGCTCCGTGCTTGCGAGCTACAACGTCGAGCAGTTCAGCCTCGAAAGAATGCGCAGCCTGACGCAGGCGGACATCCAGCGGCGTTACGAGGACTTCAAGCTCTTCAGCCACTTCGAAGTCATCGAGGACTGAGGCCGCGGCGTCCTGTCGCGGAGTTGGTGGTCGGGTCAGTTCTTGTCCACGCTGTATTTTCCCGGCCCGATGAACATCAGGGAGAAAAAGAGGATGCCGAGTTCCCATGCGTGCGAGGCCTCGCGCAGAGCCTCGGAGAGGTTCTTGTGCTGGTGCCACGAATGAATGCCGGCCACCGCCATCGTCAGCGCGACGAAGAGACACGCCGGCCGGAATGCGAGGCCGATCATGATGAGCGCGATCCCGACCGTTTCCGCCATCGTGGCGAGAAAGCCCCAGAAAGTGGGCCAGAAGGTGATGCCCAGATGTTTCATCGCACCGCCGAGTGCCTGCCAGGTGTCGGTGCCACCGGCGAGTTTGGACCAACCGTGCGCCCACAGGAAGAATGCGCCGAGGGTGAGTCGCAGCATCAGGAGTCCGGCGTCGCGATTACGGGAGAGGAATGCCCACATAGTTGCGCTCCGTTTAGCGACGAGGGCCGGCGGACGGCGAGCCGAATGTGGCGCGTTTCTTTTCAGAAGACTCCGATCCGTTGCAGCGCCGCAACGGCGGCGAACGCGAGGATGAGCCCGTCGAAGACGCGCTGCGGGACGTGGTGCAGGAGCCAGCGCCCAAGGAAAAGTCCGGCAAGAATCGCGGGGGCGAGCACGAGATTGAAAAGGAGCGTGTCGGTGTGGATGAGGCCGAGGCCGATGCTGAACGGGATCTTGTAGAAGTTGATCAGCAGGAAGAACCAGGCGCTCGTGCCGGTGAGCTGGTATTTCGGCAGGCCGACGGACAGGAAGTAGAGGCCCATGACCGGACCGGCGGCGTTGGCCATCATCGTGGTGATCCCCGCGAGCAGCCCCATCGTGGCCGCGAACGGCAGGGAATGCGGAACTTTCTCAAACATTTCCGGCCGCCACATGCGCCAGAGCTGGACGATGACGAGGGTCAGCACCGTCCAGCCGATGATCGGCTTGTAGGCGCCCGGTGGAATGAGGGTCATCAGCCACGTGCCCACCGCCACGCCGATGCAGGCGACCGGGAGCGTCCGTGCGACGTGACGCCAGATGGCGTGGCGCTTGAAGGCCAGCACGGCGAAAATGTCCCCGATGCAAAGCATGGGCAGCACGACGCCGGTCGAGGCTTTGTCGCCGAAGATGTGTGCCATGACGAGGACATGGACGAGGCTGACGCCCGCGAAGCCGCTCTTTGCCACCCCGACCCCCAAGCCCGCAACGACGGCGATCAACCATTGGGCAGCAGTGAGGCTCGGCATGAGTGGCGGACGATTTCAGCGTCGGCGGGTGGCGGCAAGCGGGAACGGGGCCGGGGTCCGGTGGCATGCCAGCGGTGCAGGCGGACGACAAATGCTGTAATTTTAGCATTGCGCTCGCAGCCGCGATCCCGTAGGGAGAGCGCTCCATTATGAACCGCACCACCCTTTCAATAGTCACCCTTGCTGCCGTGATAAGCTTTACGGCTTGCGACGCGAGATTCAAACCGCGCCAGAAGCCGGCCCCCGGTCCGAAACCCACGGACACCGAGACCGTGATGCTACCCGACGAGCCTACCCCGGACGAACTGGCCCGCGAGGGCAAGAAGCGGGATGAGGTCGTGAATCCGACGCCCGCAGATCGGAACAAAGTCCCGCCACCGCCGACGCCGAACAATCCGGAATACGCCATCAAGGTCGAGGGCAAGGCGGGCTATGTGAAGAGCCCGTACGACACGCAGGCACGGCTAATCGATGTCCGCGGCCTGCCGCCCGGCACGGAAGCCGAGTGCCCTTATACCCGCCGCACGTTCCTCGTGCCGCCGTAGGCCGCCCGATCGAGTTCGATTCTTTCCCCGGCTTGGCGGTGTTCCTCCGCAGGCCGGGGAACTTTTTTCCGGATGAAACGCATCGCGATTCTAGGACCAGGACTGCTCGGCGGCTCGATTGCGCTGAAGTTGCGCGCGCTCGGCGGCGGCCACGTCACGGCCTGGGCGCGCCGGGCGGAGGCGGTCGATGTAGCTGTTGTTGCTGGGCGGAACCCGGTTCTCGGGCCGCAGCCTGTCCGAGCAGGCCGTCGCCGCCGGCCACGCC
>JBEBGK010000642.1:0-2959 GCA_040081515.1 Chthoniobacteraceae bacterium | reverse complement strand
CGAAACGCCAACCTCGAATCACACACATCGACTCCGTCAGGCTTTTCGCTGCATTTCGCGAATCGCGTCGCGCAGCTCCGCGGCGCGCTCGTATTTCTCGTCCTGCACCGCCTTCTCCATTTCATTGCGCAGCTTTTCCACGGGCGTCAGCGGCTTGATCTTTCGCAATTCCTCCAGCCACTCCCGGAGGCTCGTGACTTCCGAATTCGCCGTCTCGCCGCCGGCGTCCTCCTCGCCGGGCGCGTTGTCCTTCACAAATCTCTCGATCTTCGTGATTCCCTTCTCGACGAGCGAGATCGCGGCCGGCACGTCGTCCTTCTCCAGGGCCAGGTTCGCCTTCGCGCGGGTGTTCATCATCATCACGTACGGCCGGAACATCTGCACGGACCACGCGGATTCCTCGTCCGGCGCGTGCTTCGCGACGAAGGTGAACATCTCGAGATTCCGCTTCGTGTCCCGCACTACGGCGACCCAGTCGCCCAGTTGAAACAGCGCGAGGTAACGGTGGTAATACTGGACCCCCTCGGCCTGGAGCGCGCCGATCTCATCCACGGTCAACTCGAAGTCCTCGCCGCCCGCGCGCGCCTTTTCCATCTGGAATTCCAGTTCCGTCTCCGCGCCGTGCGGCTCGCGGCCGTCCGGACGGCCCTCCATCTCCATTTGCAGCACGCCCATGTCCAGCCGCAACTGGAGCTTCTCGCGCCCGTCGCTTCCGGTGATCTTCCTCACTTGAAGCTGGCCCGGCTCATAGGGCCAGTCGCGCAACAGGTCACTCAGGTCGAAACTCATTTGCCCGCGACTATCGGAAGCTGGGCGCCCGTGTCAACGAGGCACGACGTTTTCCCGCATCCATCCGCTCACACGGCCGGCTTCGTGCCGCCGTTGAGCTGCAGGTAAGTGTAGCCCTTCAACGCCTTCTCGTAATTGTTCAGCAGCCGGATCGCCTCCGCCGGCTTCAGGCGGTCCCCGCGGATCGCGGCATCCACCTGCGATTTCATCTGCCGGTTCAGCTCCGCCTCGTCCCACTGCGTCATGTTCAGCACTCCCGCGATCGTGCTCCCCTCGATCGTCTCCTCGATGTACCAGCCGCACTCCTCATCCTCATCGAGGTACACATGCGCCTCGTTCACCCGGCCGAAGAGATTGTGGAAATCTCCCATGATGTCCTGATACGCGCCCATCAGGAAGAAGCCGAGGTAGTAGGGCTCTCCCGCCTTCAGCCGGTGCAGCGGCAGCGTGTCGCGAAAATCCTGGAGGTCGATGAACTTGCTCACCTTCCCGTCGGAATCGCACGTGATGTCCACCAGCGTCGCCTCGCGATCCGGCCGCGTATCGAGATGATGCACCGGCATGATCGGGAAGAGCTGACCGAGCGCCCAATGATCCAGCATGCTCTGGAAGACGGAGAAATTGCAGAGGTATTGATCCGAGAGCGCCGTCTCGAGCTGCTTGATCTCGTCTGGCACAAACTTCAGCCCCGAGCTGAAGCCGACGATTTTCCGGGCAACCTGCCAGAACACCGTCTCGATGCGCGCCTTCGCGTCGAGTTCCAGCAGGCCGAGGTCGAACATGGTCTGCGCCTTGTCCTTCAGCTCCTGCGCGTCGTGGAGCGTTTCGCGGCGGTTCTGCCGCGTGAGGCTGGCCTTCAATTCGAGAATCTCCGACACCAGCTTCGGATCCCCCGGCTTCGGCTCCACCGGCGCGGCATTGCGCTCCTTTTCGATCGAAGAGAACGCCTCGACGATCAGCACACTGTGATGCGCGACGATCGCCCTTCCGCTCTCGCTCACGATCGTCGGATGCGCGACCTTCTCGTCATCGCAAACCTCCATGATGTTCCAGACGACGTCCCGCGCGTATTCCTGAAGCGAATAATTCGTCGAGCTGTCCGACGCGCTTCGCGAGCCGTCGTAGTCCACGCCGAGCCCGCCGCCCACATCCAGGTACTCGAGCCGGTGACCGAGTTTCGAGAGCTTGGAATAGAACCGCGCGGCCTCGCGCACCGCGCGTTTCAGCGTGCCGATGTCCGGCACCTGCGAGCCCACGTGGAAATGCACGAGCTTCAGGCAATGCGGCAGGCCGGCCTCCTTCAGCATCTCGCTCGCGACGAGCAAATCGGCGGTGCTCAGGCCGAACTTGGCGTTCTCGCCACCGCTGAGCGCCCACTTTCCCGCGCCCTTAGCCGTGAGGCGCACGCGGATGCCGATCCACGGCTCGGTGCCGACCTCGCGTGAGACGGCCAGGATCTGCTGCAGTTCATCGAGCTTCTCCACCACGAGGATCACCCGCTTGCCGAGCTTGGTCCCGAGCAGCGCGTTCTGGATCAACCCGGAGTCCTTGTATCCGTTGCACACGATGAGCGACTCGGGATCGTTGTGAATGGCGAGTGCCGCGAGCAGTTCCGGCTTGCTGCCCGCCTCGAGTCCGAAATGAAACGGCTCCCCTGCCGACACGATCTCCTCCACGACCTCCTGCAACTGGTTCACCTTGATCGGGAACACACCACGATAAACACCCTGATACTTGAACTCCTCGATCGCCGCCGCAAACGCGCGGTTCACGGTCTCCACCCGGTTGCGGAGCAGATCGTGAAACCGGAGCACCATCGGAAATTTCAACCCCTGCTCCTTCGCCTCCGCGATCAACTCCATCAGATCGATCGGCGTCTTCGGATCCTGCGTCGGGAAGACCTGGACGTGCCCCTTCTCGTTGATTCCAAAATAATCCGCTCCCCAACGCTCAACATTATAAAGCGAGGCTGCCGCTGCGATGTCCCAGTTTTGCTGCATGTGGATCGGCGCGAATAGGTGAACCGCCGCCTGCGTGCAATACGCGTCATCAGAAAATTTTCGCGGCGCCATGTGAGGTTCGCCAGGATCGCGCAGCCCGCGGTTTCGTCCGCCTCCCGTCAACCGCAACTTGCGCCAGTGGCGCGGGCCGCGCATTCTCACCCCATGTC
>JBEBGK010000641.1:0-2966 GCA_040081515.1 Chthoniobacteraceae bacterium | reverse complement strand
GGCACTGTCCAGGTCCGGCGCGGTCGGCACGCTCGTCTCGCAACTGGTGGACTTCGCCATTCCCGCGGGCCAGGTGGACAATGTGAACGATCCGGATGCCGGCGCCCTGCTCGGCATCGCGGTCACGGCGGTTGACTCGGCGAACGGCTCCTGGTGGTTCAGCATCGACGGCGGCATCAGTTGGAACGCGATGGGTGCGGCAAGCGACGCCAACGCGAGGCTTCTCGCCGCCGATTCCGACACCCGGATCTATTTCCAGCCCAATGCCGATTGGAACGGAACCCTTGCCAATGCGATCACATTCCGCGCATGGGATCGGACCAGCGGCGGCAACGGCCTGACGACGGACACCACGAGCAGCACGAGCACGTTGCTCGACCAGTTCACCGCCGCGGCCTACTCGAACAGCAACGGCACGGCGAGCTGGACGACCCCCTGGGTGGAAAGCGACGCCGCCGGCGGCGGAGCCACCGGTGGCAACATCTTGATTGCCGGCGGTCAGGCGCAATTCATCACCAACAACGTCGCCGACTCGATCTACCGCGAGGCCAATCTGTCGTCGGCGACCGGCGCCACGCTCACGTTCGACTACAACAACACGCTCGCGGGCTCCGACCGGATCGATATCCAGGTTTCCGGCAACGGAGGAGCCACATGGACCACGCTCGGCACCTTCTCCAGCGCTTCCAATCCCGGCAGCGGCAGCAAGAGCTACGACATCAGTAGCTTCATCGCAGGCAATACCCGGATCCGTTTCCAGGAGATCGCCCGCTCCGGCAGTTCGACCCTCTTTTTCGACAACGTCCAGATCACCGCCGTTGCCGCAAAGTCCGGCGGATCGAAGGCTTTCTCGTCAGACAAGGATTCGGCAGCACTGGTTGTCAATCCGGTGAACGACCCGCCGGTGATCACCAGCAACGGTGGCGGGCCGAATGCCGCGGTCAACGTCGCGGAGAACACCACGGCCGTGACGACGGTGACGAGCACCGATGTGGACGGGGGCGCGCCCACCTACACGATCCTCGCGGGCGATGACGCGGTGAAATTCAACATCCACCCCGTCACCGGCGCGCTGAGCTTTGTCGTGCCGCCGGATTTCGAGAATCCGACGGATGTCGGGTTGGATAATGTTTACAACCTGACCGTGCAGGTGAGCGACGGCACCGGCATCAACGACACTGACGCGCAGGCCATCGCAGTGACCGTGACCAATGTCGCCGACGGCATCCGCGTCACACCGGTCTCCGTCGGGCCGCTCGGCGGCGAGACGCGGGTCAACACGACCGTCGCCGACGTCCAGAGCATCCAGGCGAGCGTGAGCCAGGCGATGGCGGCGGATGCGAATGGCAACTTTGTCGTGGTGTGGGTGAGCAACCTCCAGGATGGCGCGCTCAACGGAATCTACGCCCGGCGATTCAGTGCCGACGGCACGCCGCAGGGCGGGGAATTCCTGGTGAATACGACCACGGCGGACACCCAGGTCCTTCCCTCGGTGGCGATGGATGCTGCGGGCAATTTCGCCATCGTCTGGTCCAGCAACAATCAGGACGGCAGCGGATACGGCGTCTATGGGCAGCGCTACAATGCGGCGGGCGTGGCGCAGGGCGGGGAGTTCCTGGTGAATACGACCACGGCGGGCAGCCAGATCGGATCGGGCATCGCGATGTCGGCGACGGGAGCCTTCGTCGTCACGTGGTCGGGCGGCGCCCAGGATCCGGATGGCTCCACGGGCATCTACGCGCAGCGGTTCGATGCGGCGGGGGTCGCGCAGGGCGGGGAGTTCCGGGTCAATACCTACACGACCGGCACGCAGCAGTTGGCGTCGGCATCGATGGACGCGAACGGCAACTTCGTCATCACGTGGGCCAGCAATCTTCAGGACGGCTCGGGCTACGGCGTTTACGGCCAGCGGTTCAATGCCAGCGGGGTTGCGCAGGGCGCGGAGTTCCAGGTGAACACCACCACTGCGAACAGCCAGCGCTACCAAGATGTCGCGATGTTGCCGGATGGCCGGTTCGTCGTGGTCTTTCAGAGCAACAACGGGGACGGGACCTTTGAGGTCTATCTGCAGCGTTATGCGGCGGATGGATCGACGATCGGCGGTGAAACGCAGGTCAACACCTCCACCGTCTCGGCGGCCCAGCAGCCGATCCCGTCGATCAGTGCCGATGCGGATGGCAACATCACGGTGGTGTGGAACAGCGCGGCCGATGGCTCCGGGGTCGGCGTATTTGCGCGGCGCTTCGACTGGTCCGGTGCCCCCCTGGGCGGCGAATTCCAGGTGAACACGACGAGCGCCGGCGATCAGGTCTGGCCCGAGGTCGTGGCGCAGGCCGGCGGGCGATTCGTCGTGGCGTGGGGCGGCAACGGGACGGGCGATGCGGATGGCGTGTTCTTCCAGCGATACGGGCTGGCGACGACGGAGGCAGGCGGCACGGCGACTTTCAGAGTGGTCCTCGAGCTGGCGCCGACGGGCGATGTGGTCATCCCGATCAGCGTTCCGGACGCCACGGAAGGAACGGTGCCGGTCGGGTCGCTCACGTTCACGCCGCTGAACTGGAACATCGCGCAGACCGTCACCGTGACGGGCGTCAATGACTTCGTGAATGACGGCGACATCGCCCACGCGGTGATCATCGGTCCCGCGGTGAGCGGCGACCTGAATTTCAGCGGCGTGAATCCGGCGGATCTGACGGTGACCAATCTGGATGATGACACGCGGACATTGTCAGGCACCGTGTTCGAGGATGTGGATGGCGACAGCAATGTCGCGGAGCCCGGCACGCTCGCGATCTCCGGCGCGACGGTGAGGCTTTATCTGGACAATGGCAACGGCACCCCGGACGCGGGCGATACATTCATCACGACCACGACCACGAACGGCTCCGGGCAATACTCGTTCACAGTCGCCGACGGCACCTATTGGGTCACGGTGGATTCGAAGACCATCGTGCCCGGACCGGGGT
>JBEBGK010000640.1:0-2968 GCA_040081515.1 Chthoniobacteraceae bacterium | reverse complement strand
CTTCCACCTGAACGACTACCGGCACGAACTCACCGAGAACCTCTCGCACGGGACACGGCAGCGGCTCGTGATCAGCAGCGCGCTGCTGCACGAACCGGAGGTGCTCATCATTGACGAACCGATGGTCGGCCTCGATCCGATGCATGCGCGCATCGTGAAGGATGAGTTCAAGGCGCGCTCCCGGGCGGGCATGACCATTTTTCTCAGCACGCATCAGCTCAGCGTGGCCGAGGAACTGGCCGACCGCGTGGGCATCATCCACTGCGGACGCATGATCGCGCTCGGGACGGTCGAGCAATTGCGCGCGCTGAGCGTGGAGAAGGGCGCGCTCGAGAATGTCTTCCTCTCGCTGGTGGATGCCGAGGACCAGGTGCGCGAGCAGCCGCCCGGCGCGCGGGTCTGACAGGCGGACCGGCGATCTCTTTTTGTCCTTCATTCCCCGCCGCCGCGCTCTTTTCCGTTCGCCGCGGTCATGTTTCCTGCGTCAATCGTTTTTGTCGGCGGCCACCGGGGCATCGACAACTCCCTGCACTGGGTGCTCGATGTCGCCCTTCGCGAAGACGGCTGCCGCGTACGCACCGGCCACCCCGCGTCGCATCGCCCTCAGTCTGCTGCGCAAGGACATGACCAAAAGGAGGGGCATCCGGACCAGACGGAAGATCGCCGCATGGGACCGCCGCCACCTCTCCAAAGCCGCTCGCACTTTGACGCGAGTGACCTGCCGGCATTCCTCCGCAACATTGACGCGAATGCCGGATGCCGGTAATGAAGCCTTCGCAAACATGAAAAAGACCCTGCTCCTCCTCACCCTGATCGCAGCCTGCTTCACCCTCGGCGCGTGCTCCTCCGCGTCGAAGTGCACGCATCCAAAAGGCAAGGCCGCCAAGGGCGACTCCTGCTGCGCGAGCTAGGGCGCACGCTGCATTTTTCCGGAACGGGGAAGCTTCCCGCTGTCTCCAGCATCGGCACGAACAGTCCCGCCTCGCGAATGCGCAGGACACGCGGGCTGCTTTTGCGCCTGCCCGTCGCGGGATCGGCGCGGCGCAGGATTCGAATTTAGTCCAATCCCGACAGCCAACGCTGTTACCTCTTGGCGGGACAATTCCTGCCGCACCCATCCCATGAAACTCACAAGCCCTGTTCCATACATCCTCATCACCCTCGCACTCTCAGGTCTCCACGCCTTCGCCGGAAAGGATGCCGACCTGAAGCCCTCGCTGGCAAAGCCCGGCGCGACTCTCGCGGAGGATGGCTTTGCCGATTCATCGCTCGGCAAGACGTGGAGCGTCGCGAAAGGCACGTGGACCGTGAAAGACGGCGCGCTCGTCGGCGCGGAAAAGCCCGAAGACAAGCACGCGGCCGTGCTCACGCTTGCCAAGCCCAACCACAACTCGATCCTGCGCTTCTCATTCAAGCTCGATGGCACGGATGGCCTCGCGCTGAGCTTCAACCACGCGAAGGGACATCTCTTCCGCATCGCCCTGAGTCCCACCGGCGTCGCTGCGAACATGGACAAGGACAAGAAGGATCCGAAATCGAAGGCCCTTCCGCTCGGCAAGGCCGCGGGGAAATTCGAGAAAGGCCAGTGGTACACGATGCTCGTCGAGGTGCAGGGCTCCAGAATCGCGGTGCAGACGGACAACGGAGTGAAACTTGAAGCAAGCAATCCCGGCATCGATGTGGACAAGACCGGCTACCGCTTTGTCATGCGCGGCGCGTCGCTCGCGCTGGACGATGTGAAGGCCTGGGAAGCGCTGCCCTGACCCTGCACCGGCGAATGCGATGAATCGCCGCGCGTTTCTGCGTTCGTCCATCGGTGCCGCGGCCAGCGCGTCGCTGCTCCCTTGCGGCATCGGCGCCGAACCCCCGCCTCTCGCGCGCGAAATCGGAATCACCACCGGCTCCTTCGTCCGGCATCTCACCGTCGAGGCTCAGGATGGAAAACTGCGCCTGCTCGATCTGCCGAAGATCATGCGTGAGGAACTGGACATGCGCGTGATCGACCTCATGACCGCCACGCTCGCATCGATGGAGCCGGATTACCTCGACAGGCTGCGAACTGCCGCGGAACGCGCCGGCTGCATTCTCTCAAACCTGAAGATGAACCAGAAGGGCCCGGACATCGGCGCGGCGGACCCCGCCCTCCGGCGACGTTCGCTTGAAGAATACAAGAAAACCATCGACGCCGCCATCCGCCTCGGCTGCCGCTGGGTGCGCCCGCTGCCGGGCCCGAATCGGCCCGACCTAAAAATCGTCGCGGCTTCCTTCCGCGAACTGATCGACTACGGCGCGAGCCGCGGCATCAGCGTGCTCATTGAAAACTACGGCTGGATGAAGGACGACCCCGAGGCGATTCCGTCCGTCATCAAGGAAGTCGGCCCCGCGCTCCGTGCGCAACCCGACACCGGCAATTGGACCGACGCCGCCCGATACGACGGTCTCGCAAAGGCGTTTCCATTCGCAGTGTCGTGCGACTTCAAGGCGCTCGCGCTGGATGCCGACGGCGCGCACAAGGCCTACGACTTGAGGCGCTGTTTCCAAATCGCCTGGGACGCCGGGTTCCGGGGCCCATGGTGCATCGAACATTTCCACAACGACTACCGGCAGCTCCTCCGCGAGATGGCGCTGCTCCGCGACCGGCTGCGTGAATGGATGCGCACCGCCCGAAATCCACTGCCCTTCCCAAAATGAAAACGCTCCACCTCACGCTCCTTGCGGCTGCATTCGCGCTGCTGTCGATCACCGCGCACGCCGCGGATCGCCCGCCGAACATCATCTTCATCATGGCCGACGACCTCGGCTACACGGATGTCGCGTGTTTCGGCAGCAGGTATTACGAGACACCGAACATCGACCGGCTCGCGACGCAGGGCATGAAGCTGACAAACCATCACCACTGCCAGAACTGCACCCCGACGCGCGCGGCACTGCTGAGCGGCCAGTACGGCGCGCGCACCGGCGTGTACAC
>JBEBGK010000639.1:0-2968 GCA_040081515.1 Chthoniobacteraceae bacterium | reverse complement strand
TGCTGGACCCGATCACGCCGCAGTACATCGCGGACCTCACCTGCTGGAGCGCCATTGGCGCGCGCACGACGGAAAGCCAGACGCACCGCCAGATGGCGAGCGGCCTGTCGATGCCCGTCGGGTTCAAGAACACCACCAGCGGCGCGGTGACCCCGGCGATCAATGCGATCAAGGCCGCGATGGGGCGGCAGACATTCCTCGGCATCGATGAGAACGGCCGCGCAAGCGTCGTGACGACGACGGGCAACCCCGACTGCCACGTGATTCTGCGCGGCGGCGAAGATGCTCCGAACTGCGATGCCGCGTCCGTTGCAAAGGCACTCGTGGCGCTGGAAAAAAGCGACCTGCGGCCCGTGGTGATGATCGACGCCAGCCACGCGAATTGCGCGAAGGAATGCGAACGGATGCCGGCGACTTTCCGCGGGATCGTCGCGCAGCGCACAGCGGGGACCCGCGGCATCATCGGCGCGATGCTGGAGAGCAACCTGGTCGCGGGCGCGCAGGCGCTCGGAAAGAACAGGGACGCGCTCGTTTACGGACAGTCGATCACCGACCAGTGCATCGACTGGCCAACCACCGAGCGACTCGTGCGGGAATTGCCCGCCCCCGAGTAAGCGGCACAGGCCGCGCTACTCCGCGTCCCGGTTCTCGATCACGATCTCGTCGAGCCAGCCCTTCGCGGCCTCTTTCCCCGGGCTGATGAACCCGACCCAGTCGAGCTTCTTCATCTGCGTGCCGGCAAACGGGACTTTCTCAAAACGCTGCGCCGCCTGGCCGGGGAGCGTGAGCGTGAGATCGAACGTGTTGTCGCGACCCTCGCCGACCTTCGCGTTCAGCTCGACGCGCACCCACACGTTCGCCGGAAAATCCGCGAGCTTCCGTCCACTGCTGATGACTGCGCCTTTCCTGAACTCGATCATCGGTCCGCTCTGGTAGGCCTTGGATCCGGTCACGGTGTTGTCGCGCCACTCGTGGAGAAAGTGAAATCCGGGCTCGAGCTTCACATCGAAAGCGACACGCGTGACGCCCTGCTCATGGTTCGGCACGTAGTAGAAATGCGGCTCGAACGCGGGCTCGACCTCGGGACCATCGGTGAGTTGCAGGCAGCGCGCGCCCTTCGAAGCGCCATCACCCACGACGGCGATGATGGGCCCCTTCTTGTAGTGCCCCTGCGCCTGCGACGGTTTGCCGCCGATGGGCGTGGCTTCGAATCCTTCCGCCAGTTTCAGCGCCGGCGCCTTCGGTTTGAGTCCGTATTTCATCGGGCCAAAGTCGGTCGCCGCGAGTTTGCGCCACGCCTCGTCGCCGGTGACACCCGCGAGACGCCAGTCGAATGGCTTGAAGCCGAGCTTCAGCGCGGGCGACCCGGGTCGCAGCGTGTAGTCGCCTTTTTCCGGAGCGACGAAAAGCGGATCGGCGATCGCGCTCTCCGCGTCGTGGCCGAAGTTGCGCCACTCGTCCCAGGACTTGCCCGCGAAGTCGAACGGCTTGCCTCCGGTTTTCCAATACACGTTGCGCTCGAGATGCACGCGGCCGTCGAACCAGTTCTTGTCGAGGTGCCCGAAGAGCCGCCCCTCGCTGAAGAGCACGATGTTTTGCTCGAAGGCAAATGCCAGGAATTCCTCCGGCTTGCTGCGGCGGATCTGCACCTCCTTTTGAAAGGCGAAGATGTTGTTCCGGATGATGTTCCCGCGCCCGTAATGCTGGTGGTAGCCGCCGTCCTGCGTGTCGTGGACGAGATTGTTCTCCCACACGATGCCCGTGCTGCCTTCGTCGTTGTAGAGCCCCCACCCGCCGTAGGCCGCGCAGCCGATGTCGTGCACGTGGCAGTTGCGGATGACGGTGCCCAGCTGCGGCCCGAGGGTGTACACCGCGCCCATGTCGCTCATCTCCGCCCAGCCGAGATGATGCAGGTGGCAAAACTCCACCGTGTTCCGCGCGCACGGCGTCGGCTTGTAGCCCCACGTCCAGCCGATGCTCACCGAGCTGTAGAAAAAATCGCCGATGTCGCAGTGGCGCAGCGTGCAGTCGCTCGCGTGAAAAATAGTCGCGCCGATTGCGCCGGGAAAGACGCGCCCGCCGCTCTGGATGATCGTGTTGTCCACCAGCACGTAGCTCGTGTGCTCGGGACCATCCTTGGAAATATTGGGGTCGCCGATCTTCACCCCGCCCGCGCCGAGGTCGTGGATGTAGCATTTGCGAACCGTGATGTTCCTGCACCCGCGGCGGAACCACACAGCGGTCGTCATGGTGTGGGCAAACTCGCAATCCTCGAAGGTGATGTCACGCGCACCGTCGGCCTCGACGGCAGCGATGAGCTTCGATTCGGCTTGGCCAAACGCCGCGCCACCTTCCGGCGTCGTCCAAGCCTGATGCAGGAAGTGCAGCCCGCGGAAGGTGAGCTTGCTCACGGCTTCATTCTTCTTCGGATCACCGCGCAGCACGATCCACTGCGGCGCGATGGGCGCCCACACGTCGGTCACCGTCTCGCCGGCGCGGGGAATGTAAGACAGCGTGCCGTCGCGGGCGAGGAACCACTCGCCCGGCGCATCCAGCGCGGCCCGGAAATTTTCCAGCCGCATGTTGTGATACGGTCCCAGTGAATAAAATGACCGTTGCAACGGCCCGGTGAATTGCAGCGCGCCGTCGGAGTCCGCATTTTCGAGCCGGTGCCGGTTCATGTCCCACGAGAAATAGACGAGCACGTTCACATCGCGCCTTTCCTCCGCGGACAGCCCCGCGAGATCCTTCGCATACTGCGGCTCGATGCTCAGCAGCGTCTTTCCCGCCTCGCCCGTGGGCTTCGCATCACCCGGCGGCTTCTGCGGCTGACCCATCGCCTGGATGAACCCCTCATTCGGCGTCCGCGCCCGCTGCGCCCGCCGCCCGTTCACCCACAGCCCCTCAAAGCGCCACGCGGGGTCCACCTTCGCCGTCCACATCCCATCCTTCATCGCCCCCTCGATCC
>JBEBGK010000638.1:0-2968 GCA_040081515.1 Chthoniobacteraceae bacterium | reverse complement strand
ACATCGCGAGCATCAATGCTCCATAGCCGCCGCTCGAATGGCCGGCGATGATGCGGGGAAAAGCGGCATCCTTCGCGATTGGATGGTGCGCCTCCACCGCGGCGGTGATTTCCTCCGCGACGTAATCCGCGTAATCACCGGTCGCGCTGGAATTCAGAAACTGGCTGCCGCCATAGCGCGAGCGGCCATCCACGACGGCGATGCGCACGGGAAGGCCGGTGCTCGCGAGCTGGTCCGTCGCGCGGCCGATCCAGCCGCCGCTTCCCTGTGCGATCGCGTCCTCGGACGATCCTCCCCAGCCCGGCAGATAGATCACGAGCGGAAGCGGCGCGTCTTTCTTCGCATGATCCGGCGCGAACACCGCGATGCGACGTCTTGCCGGATCGCCGAGCGGATTGCCCTGCAATTTCACACTCTGGACCTCGATCACATCCAAGCGGGCTGCGGAGAGATCCGCGCATGGCGATGCAACGATTGCCGTGAGAAGCAGGGCCAGAGCGTGATGTCGCGTCAGGTTCATCGCGCCCCGGGGGAAGACTCGCGCCCTCACGAGGGGCGTCCGGTCCGTTCCATGGTGATGAGCATCTCGCGATCCCTGCGTTCCTCGGCGTAGTTCCCGACGGCCAGGATCGCGTGAAAGACTGAGATGAACCAGAAGATCACGGCAAGCGGCAGGAGGAAGAATGCGGCCACGAACCCAAGTGGAATCGAGAAGAGGCCGACCGCTGCGAAGAGGAACGCCCAGGCGATCGCGAAGAAAATCAGGTTGAAGACGAAAGAGATCACCATTCCGCAACTGAGGAGGGCCAGCGGCGGCGCAAACAGTGCGAGAAGATAGCGCATCATGGGAGATTCCTATCATGCTGGGCGCTCATCGGCAACGGCGCTTCCTTCGCCGCATGCGAAGGACGGATGAGAGACTACTTGGAGCCCGCTTCGGCCGCCTTCAGCAGGGCGCGGTAGCCGTGTTCGTTCAGGATCGCGATCGTCCCACGCTCGCAACACCGTCTTCGTGTCGAGCATCACGTCGAGGCCGTTCAAGGTGAATGCGGGTTTCTCGACGGGAAGCACGTCTCCATGCAGCAGATGCCGGATACCGAAACGGTACGACAGTTCGCCCGCCGCCCAGAGGGTGGCCGCCGGGCTGCCACCTCCGACGATCAGCCCTTGCCCGGTGCTTTTCAAAAGGTGCCCCTGCTCGGAGAGCGGCGGCCAGTCGTCGCGCGGGATCGCGGGATTGGTGGACGGGCTACCGAGAAGAATGGTGAGCGCGGGATCAGCGGGGAGCGACGACCGGATGCCGGTTTCCACGCCGAAGAGGGCGCCCAGATCCCGGGCGAGCTGCCCGGACGCGAGTTTCTCGAGCGCGGGTGCATTTTCGCCCACGACGATGGTGACCTTGGGCGCGGCGAGGGCCGTGACGGCCAGGGCGAGGAACAGTGTGGCGATTCGCAGCATGACGGCTCAGGGAGAACGTGATTCGCCGCCCACGCAGATCAGGCTTTCCCGCGTGCGGATGAAGAGGCGTCCGTCGGCAATCGCCGGCGTCGCGATGATCTCCTCGCCGATGTCATTTTTTCCCAGCACCTTCAGCGCGGGGCCGTCTTCGAGCACGACGATGAATCCGTTCCTCCCGGCAATGAAGATCCTGCCGTCGGCGGCGATGGGCGATGCGAAGTGATCACCGAGGTTCCCGATCCTGCTGCGCTGCCAGAGCGTGCTGCCATCGCGTGCGTCGTAGCAACTCGACAGGCCGCCGCTCTTCACGAGATAGAGCCGGTTGTTGTAAAGGAGCGGCGAGGAGAGATTCGACGGCGTCTTGTGGTCGAGATTCCAGAGCACGTGCGTCTTGGTCACGTCGCCCGTGCCGCCGCCCTTGATGGCTTGGATGATGTTGCCGCCGGCAGCCATGTTCCCGGGGCTTTGGAAGGCGGTGTCGATTTCCTCGGGCCCGATTCGCCCGTCCTTGTTCCTGTCGGAGGCGTCGAAGCGTTCGTGGAATTCCTTCGGTGTCTCCTCGCGTGCAAGAATGCCGTCTTGATTGGTGTCGAGCCACTCCAGCAGGGCGTGCTTCAAGGTGCGCGTGGCGTCCCCGTAGCTCTGCACGGCGACGTAGATGATCCCGTCGCGGACCACGGGCGATGTCATGATGGTCCGCAGCAGGGTATTGCAGCTCCAGAGTTCCCTGCCGGTGGCGGGGTCGTAACCCTTCAGTTTTCCGCTGCCGGCGATGACGAGGTCGGTGCGTCCGCCCGCCTCGCAGAGCACCGGCAGGGCGTAGCCCGCGAGCATGTCCTTGCGGAGGGTTTTCCAGCGTTCCTTGCCCGTTTTCGCATCGACCGCGACGAGGAAAGGCGCGAGGTCGTCGTCCTGGCAAAAAATGACGAGTCCCCCGTGGACAATCGGGGATGAGGCGGCGCCCCAGTCCATGAGATAGGCGGGCTTCGTCATCGCGTAGCGCCACACTTCGGCTCCGGTCGCGGCATCGAAGGCAAGGATGCCGATGGTGCTGAAATGGACATAGACGCGCTCCCCATCAGCCGCCGGTGTCGAGGAAGCGTGACTGTTCGGAGGCGTGATGCGGGGAAGCGCACCGGTGGCGAACTCCGTGCGCCAGAGTTGCCTGCCGCTCACGGCATCCAGGGCAAAAACCGCGGCCTTTCCCTCGGCAACCATCGCCGTGGTGAAGACGCGTCCTTTCATCACTACGGGCGAACCGATTCCTTCGCCGGTTTTCACCCGCCACGCCACTTTGCTCTCCGCCGAGAATGCCGGAGGGACGCCACTGCTCGAGGAAACGCCACTCGCATTCACACCGCGGAATTGCGGCCAGTCCTCCGCTTGGAGAATGGCGACGGGCAGAAGCAGGATCGCAGCAAAAGGGGAACAACGCATAATCGGGGGCCGGAACTCGAAGGGTGGGGGACTAGCCGAACAATTCCAGCAACGGCTTGCCTTCCTCGAGAAG
>JBEBGK010000637.1:0-2981 GCA_040081515.1 Chthoniobacteraceae bacterium | reverse complement strand
GCACAGCATCCGTTCGACCATGGGAACCTCGATGGGCGCGATGAACGGTTGCTGCCGAGGCCGCTCGTTGATTCGGAGGTCCGCACGGAGCTGGCGATTTATTACGCGTTGATCACCGACATCGATGCGCAGATCGGCCGGATTCTGAAGGCGATCGAGGAGCGCGGAATGGGCGGCGACACGGTGATCATTTTCACAACGGATCAGGGCCTCGCGATGGGCAGTCACGGCCTGCTTGGAAAGCAGAACCAGTACGAGCACACCGCGCGGGTGCCTCTGATCCTCGCCGGGCCGGGCGTCCCCCCGGGGCGCCGGATCGATGCGCTCTGCCAGCTCCGCGATCTGTTTCCGACCGCATGCGAGCTCGCTGGCATCGCGGTTCCATCCACCGTGCAGGCGGCAAGCCTGGCGCCGCTTCTCCGCGGCGAGAAGGCTTCCGGGCGGGACGACGTCTTTGGTTACTTCACCGATACGCAACGCATGATCTGCGACAGACGCTGGAAGCTGATCGTTTATCCGAAGGCGAAGCGCGTGCAGTTGTTCGATCTCCCGGAGGACCCGGACGAACTGCGCGATCGCGGCGGTGATCCCGGCACGGCGGAAGTGAGGTCCGCCATGGCGTCGCGCCTGCGGGACTGGCTGAAGGCGAACGGCGATGCGGAGTGGGAGAGCGTCGGCGGGTGGGCGGGACGCTGAAGAGGTCCGGCGCGTTACCTGACGCCCATCAGGTGCCGGAGGATGTAGAGTTCGAGCGCCTCGTAATCACGCGCATCGCGGAACTGCTGGATGAGCGCGCGGTCCAGGGTGCGGACCTTTTCCAGCATGTGGAGAAACAGCGCGCGGCTGCCCTTCAGGTGCTCGGTGACCGGCGCGCCGCGCTGCGTGCGCATGGCCTTTACGTCGAGGCCGATGAATTCCCCGCCCGCGCCGTATCCGTTCTCCTCGAGGACGCGCACCTGGTTGAACGCGACGCGGAGATTGGCCCCGCCGAAATTCTTGTCCTGATCGTACTTGAGCCCGTTCTGGTCGTTGAGATGGACGCTCCCGAGTTTCCCGTGGGCGAGCGCAAATGCCATCTCGTCGCTCGGATCGAGCCCGGCCAGCAAGGCGTGGGCGCTCTCGATGAGCCCCTTCACGCGGCGGTGATCCTTCGACGCATAGGCAAGCGCGATCGCGTGGCCGATCGTCGGGACGTAGGCCTGGTCCGTCGGTTCGTTCGGCTTCGGTTCGATCCAGATCTCGATGCCCGCATCGTAGTCGAGCATCCGGTTGAGCGTCTCGAGAATGCGGTCGTAGGCGATCTTCGCGTCCTTCGCCTCGCGGACGTAAGTCCCTTCCCGCGCGAGCCAGAGCACGATCGCCTTGCAGCCGAGGGCGCGCGCGATGTCGATGGTCTTCTGCGTGCGATCCCACGCGTATGCGCGGTCCGCCGCGCTGTTCGCAGTGTAGCCGCCGTCCACGGTCTGCTCCGCAAACCAGAGGCGCGGCGCGACGAACTCCGGAGTGAGCCCCTGGTTCGCCAGCATCGCCTTCACTTCGCCCGCCTTGCGCAGCATCTCCGCGGGCGCCACCGAATCGAGCCCGGGGACAACATCATCGTCATGAAACTGCACGCCCTCGAATCCGAGCGTCCGGTAGAACGCGAACTTCTTCTCGTGCGGAAATGCGGTGCGCACATCCGGGCCGAACGGATCGGCGCCTTCGCTGATGTTCCATGGCCCGAATGAAAAGCGGTAGGTGGTCTGAGTGTTCATCGTGGCCGACTTTCCGGAAAAGGCTCCCCGCGGTCGAATTGAAAATATCCTGCCGCCCCGGCGCGCCCGATTCCCCGGGCGCTGCGCACGGCAACAGCGGCAGAGGACAGGTGGAAAACAATTCCACAGAACGGAACATTGGGCGAGTCGCCCAATGAGACCTGGCAGGCGAGTCGCCTGCCCCACTGCCTTCCATCTTTTCCGCCTCATGCTCGAGTTCTGGATCATCCTTCGATGGCACGCCCAACGAAACGCGCGACGGAGCGACGCGTTCCGCCGGTAGGCCGTAAGGTGGGTTTATTTCTGTCTGTTGCGTCGGGTTGTGGTGATTCGATGATGAGCGGCGTCTCGGCGAAATTGCGCTTGGTCATCGAGGCGGAATGCCGGTATCTGCGGATCATGATTCTACGCGCTCTTTCCATCATCCTCGCCACGCTGCTCTGCGCCGGCTGTCCGTTGTCCGACAAGAAACCGAACAAGGGGAAGGGGAAGGATCCCAAGGAGAACGGCAAGCCCGCGGTGCCCACGAAGGATGAAAGCGGGGATGTGGCTTTCCAGGCATTTGTCGGCCGCCTTCGAACGGCGGTGCAGACGCGCGATGTGCCGATGCTTTCGTCCATGATGGCGCCGGATTTCGGGTATCGATGGGACAAGGGACCGGAGGGTGAGACGCCATTCGCGTACTGGGACGCGAACAATCTCTGGGGCGAACTGGCGGGCCTGATGAAGGAGAACTGGGTGCCGTATGACGGCTTCATGATTGTGCCGCCGCAGTTCGCGACGAGTCCGGATTTCCGCGGGTATCGCGCCGGTTTGAAAATGGAAAATGGGAGCTGGCGGTTCGCGTATTTCGTTCCGCCGCCTCCCGCCGCGCCGCCGCTCCCGCAGTGAACCCGGAAGATCCCGTGGCGCTCGGGCTTCCCCACCGAGAGCCGTTCATTTTTGTGGACCGCGTCGTCGCGATCTCCGCGGGGGATTCGGCGCAGTGCGTGACGACGTTCGCGGCGGAGACGCCCTTCTTCGCCGGCCACTTCCCGGGCGCGCCGCTCGTGCCGGGGGTGATCCTTGTCGAGGCGCTCGCGCAGACCGCGGGTCTCGCAGCGGGCCAGCCGGGGCTGGGTTTCCGGCTGACGGCGATCCGGACGATGAAATTCCCGGCGGCCGCCGGGCCGGGCGAGGAGATCCGGCTCGCGGCGAGGAAGGTGGCGGTGGTGGGCGGGCGCTGGC
>JBEBGK010000636.1:0-2982 GCA_040081515.1 Chthoniobacteraceae bacterium | reverse complement strand
TCTCGATGCGGTGGAGACGCAGCGCACGCACTGGCCATTTCTGCGCGATCGACGGATTGACGCCTACGAACCCATTACGAAACGCTACCTGGACTGATGCGGCATTCAAAAACGACCAAGGAAACGCCGGGGGTTCCGGCCGCGCGAGGCTACCGCATGCCGGCGGAGTGGGAACCGCATGCCGCTACGTGGCTCTCGTGGCCGCGCCGCGGGGGCATCAGCTTCCCGGGAAAATCCTCCTACGACAAGGCGATGGAGGCGATCGCAAGGATGGTGCATGCGCTCGCGGATTCGGAGCCCGTGAACATCAACGTCTGCGACGCCGCGCACGAGGCCGATGTGCGCCGGATCCTCTCGAAGGCGGGCGCATCCGCCGGGCACGTCACCTTTCATCACATCGCGACGAATGAACCGTGGTGCCGCGATCACGGGCCCATCTTTGTCACGCGGCCCGAGGATCCGAAGCTCCTCATCCTCGACTGGGGATACAACGCGTGGGGTTTCAAGTACCCGCCCTTCGACGACGACGACTATGTTCCCACGGCGGTGGCCGGGAAGCTCGGCCTGCCGGTCGAATATCCCGGGATGATCCTGGAGGGTGGCTCGATCGATGTGAATGGCAGCGGGCTGCTCCTCACCACGCGCAGTTGCGTGCTGAATCCGAACCGCAACCCGGATCTCACACAGGCCCAGATCGAGGCCCGGCTCCGCGACTTCCTCGGTGTGCGCGAGATCCTCTGGCTCGGCGATGGCATCGAGGGCGATGACACCGACGGGCATGTGGACGACATCGCGCGCTTCATTTCGGAGGATGCGATTGTGTGCGCGTTCGAGGAGGCCGAGGATGACAGGAACTACGAGCCGCTGAAGGCGAACTACGAGTACCTGGCCGGACTCACGACGGCTGCCGAGTCGGGCCCGGTGCCCGGGGAGGATGACGCAGGCGCGGACGACGAACCGGCCGACGCGGAGGACGGCCTGCCCGCGCGGTTCGAGGTCATCAAGCTGCCGATGCCGCGGAAAATCGTCCGTGACGGCCAGCGGCTGCCGGCGACCTACGTGAATTTTTACATCGCGAACAAGGTGATCCTCCTCCCCGTTTTTGCCGACACGAATGACAGGTGGGCGGTCGCGATCCTGGAACGATCCTTCCCCGGCCGGAAAGTCGTGCCCATCGACTGCCGGGAACTCATCTGGGGCCTCGGCGCATTCCACTGCCTCACGCAGCAACAGCCGGCGGTGTAGCACCCGCGCGAGATGAACGTCCTCATCATCGGCAGCGGCGGGCGCGAGCATGCGCTGGCATGGAAACTTGCGCAGTCCCCGCGGGTGTCCGCCGTCTTTTGCGCGCCGGGCAATGGTGGCATCTCGCAGCTGGCCGAGTGCCTCCCGATGAAGATTTCCGATCACGATGCGCTGGTGCGGTTCGCGAAGGAGCGGTCCATCGGCCTGACGGTCGTCGGCCCGGATGACGCGCTGGCCGCGGGAATCGTGGATCGCTTCGAGGCGGAAGGGTTGCGTATTTTCGGCCCGGTCCGGGACGCCGCGCGGCTGGAATCCTCGAAGGTGTTCGCAAAGGAGTTCATGATCCGGCACGGGATTCCCACCGCGGCGAGCGGCCAGTTTTCCTCGGTGGACGAGGCCCGCGCATTCGCGGCGAAGATGCGCGCGCCGATGGTGGTGAAAGCGAGTGGGCTGGCGCTGGGAAAGGGAGTCATCATCGCACAGACGCATGCCGAGGCGGAGGCGGCGATCCGCGAGATCATGGTGGACCGGAAGTTCGGCGAGGCGGGCGCGGAGATCGTGATCGAGGAGTTTCTCGAGGGGCAGGAGTGCAGCATCCACGCGCTCGTGGACGGGAGGAGCTACCTCCTTTTCCCGAGCGCGCAGGATCACAAGCGCGCCCTCGACGGCGACCAGGGCCTGAACACGGGCGGGATGGGCACATTCAGCCCGGCGGACAAGGTGCTTCCGCCCGCGCTCGAAAAACGGGTGCGGGTCGAGGTGATGGATCGCTTCCTCGCCGGACTGCGGGCTGACGGCCTCGATTTCCGCGGGATGCTCTTCCCCGGGCTGATGATCACGAAGGACGGGCCGAAGGTGCTTGAGTTCAACTGCCGCTTCGGTGACCCGGAAACGCAGGTGCTGCTCATGAGGCTGGAGAGCGACTTGCTCGATCTGCTTGAAGCCACCGTCGACCGGCGCCTGCACGAGGCGGCTCCGCGATGGCGGCCCGAGGCGGCGGTGTGCGTCATCCTCGCGAGCGGCGGCTACCCCGGGAGCTATGCGGGCGGCAAGCGGATCACCGGGCTGGAAAAGTGCGGCGCGATGGTTTTTCACGCGGGCACGAAGAGGGAAGGCGACGGGTTTGTCACGGCAGGCGGGCGCGTGCTCGGGGTGACGGCGCTCGGGCCGGCGCTGGCGCAGGCGCGGGCGCTTGCCTATTCGGACGTGGCCGGGATTCACTTCGAGGGCATGCAGTTCCGGTCGGACATTGCGGCCAAGGGATTGTGAGTCTAGACTGCGCGCCGATGAAGAATGTCGCATTCCGCGCCCTCGTGCTCGCAGTGACACTCGCCGGGGCCCGGGCGGAACTGCCGGACCCGAAACCGGGGGGCGTCGATCCCCGGCCGCTGCCATCGCGTGAGGCGGCCGATGTGCTGAATGAGGATGAACTGCGCCAGGTCGTGGACATCCTGCGCGAGAACTATCTCCGGCCCGACGAAATCGGTGAAACCGCGCTGGCCCGCGCGGGAATCCAGGGACTGCTGGACCGGCTCGGCGCGGGGGCGCGCATCTATCCGGCCGCGGCGGCTCCGAATTCCAAGCCGAGCCCTTTCCGCTCGGAGATCCTCGAGGGGAATGTGGGATACCTGCGCCTCGGCACGCTGGCGCCGGAGAACATCATGGCGCTCGACGGCGGCCTGGAAACCTTTGCGCCAAAGCCGCCCGCGGCGGTCGTGCTCGATCTTCGCGCGACAC
>JBEBGK010000635.1:0-2994 GCA_040081515.1 Chthoniobacteraceae bacterium | reverse complement strand
CACCCGCCCCGATCGGAGCCGCGCCGCAGGCCACCTCGCCCGCTCCGGCAGCAACGCCGCCCGTTCCGGCGACCGAATCTGGGGCCGGATCGACATCGCTTTGGGCGTATCCCAAGGTCGGCGAACTCATCACGAACTACTCCGGCGGGACACAAGACAGCGCCGCGGATGAGGAATGGCTCAAACAGGTCGAAGGCCGCTGCAAGGGCGCATTGCAGCAGTTTCAGCTTCAATCGAAGCTCATCACGAAAGCCCTGACGCCGAACGCTGCGCTCCTGAAGTTCCAAGGCAGCGCCAACCTCACCGTCGAACAAGTGCTCAAGCGGCGTTCAGAGTTCCTCACGACGCACGGATTGAACGTGATTTCTGTCCGTGCTGAGCCTGGCATTGTCTCGATTGCCATCGCACGTCCGAATCGCCGGATTCTTCATCTCGCGGAAGTCTGGAAGGCGTGGAACCCCGATTGTTCACACGGCAATTTCAGTCTGCTCATCGGCGTGAAGGAGGAAGACAGCAGCCTTCTGTTTTTGTCGCCGAAGGCGAACGCCCCACACACGCTAATTGCCGGTTCAACAGGGAGCGGTAAGTCGGTGCTCATGCAAAACATCGTACTTGGGATCGCCTCCACCAACACGCCCGAACAGGCAAAGATCGTCCTCATCGACCCCAAGCTGGGTGTCGATTACTTCGCGTTTGAAGGGATGCCGCATTTGCAGGACGGCATCATTGATGACCAGGACAAGGCCATCGCAAAACTTGAGGAATTGGTCGGCGAGATGAACCGCCGATACACTGTGCTCAAAGCGAACAAGGTCGCGAATATCTTCGATCTGAACAAAAAGCCTGACGCCACCGAGCGCTTTCCGTTCTTGTGGATCATCCACGACGAATTCGCCGAGTGGATGATGACGGAGAGCTACGCTGATGCCGTTTCCAACATCGTCAGCAGGTTGGGCGTGAAGGCGCGAGCCGCCGGCATCTCCCTTGTCTTTGCCGCTCAGCGCCCCGACGCGAACGTGATGCCGATGCAGCTCCGATCAAACTTGGGCAATCGGCTCGTATTGCGCGTTGACGGAGAAGGCACTTCCGAGATCGCGCTCGGAGAAAAGGGCGCCGAGCGCCTTCTTGGGAAGGGACACATTGCCGCGAAGTTGGAAGGCGAACCGCAGATCGTGTTCGGACAGGTTCCATTCGTGGAAGACAGCTTCATCTCGTCAGTCGTAACGGCTTTGACTGCCGCGACATGACTTCTGTCGTCAGTTCAAGCGCGGATGGTGATCCAAAGAGGCGCTGGCTCGCGAAGTTCTCCAACCTCAACGCCGAACCCGATCGCGGGCGAGGTGTCGCACCACGAGGCAGCGCTTCAATTGGCGATTCGGCTTAGTGCTGACGCTTCTCCCAGAATGTGCAATTCCGATTTCGCCCGCGAGAGGGCTACGTAAAGTGTTTCGCGATGCTCTTCCGCGGTGAGCGTATCGACACCGCATAGAAGCAGGATGGCTGCTTCGAGTCCCTTAAAGCGAAGGCAACTTTCGGCGCGAATGCTGGACGGCTGCGGGGTGGCGTCGAATGCCCACGTAAGGCCACGTGGCAAAGAGTGGCGGGTCAGCATTTGCTGGAAAGGTGCTCTCAGGGTTGGGTCGCCAATGAGCACCGCGATATCCTCGGGCAGGACACGGCCAGCTTGAATAAACTCCCGGACCAGTCGAGCGATCGTCTGTACCTGTCCGGTCATGCCCGATTCGGTGTGGAGCGCCACTGGAACTCCGGCGATGGGCGGCGGATCGGTGTGGGAACCTTGGTAGTAACGATAAGCCGCCTCGTGAATTGCACGAGTGTTACGGCAGTTTACTGTCAATTCGAATTCGTCCTCCGGTGGGATTGGAAGCGCTTCAGGGCGCCGATAGACTGCTTGGTTGTTATCATAGAAAACGTATAGCGGACTGTGGCGTGTATCTGCCAAAAGCATTTCGATGGGCAACCAGAACTCGGAATGAAAGTCCTGCGCTTCGTCCACGACGATCGCGTCGAATCGCTCGCCAGTCTCTTCCACGGCGAGCGCGAGCGCGTAGGGTAATTGCACCCGGAACTTGTCGCCACGCGGATACTCCTGTTGCGCGTCGCGGAGGAAGTCGCGCCCGGTGGTGCTGAGCACTCGTTGGACCCGGTCGCCGCACAGTTCGTGGAAACTTCGGATCTCAATGTGAAGCGACGACGCCTCGACACGTCCCAAGTGCTCGGCAAGTGGGCGATTGAAGCACAGTAGCAGGGTGCGAAAGCCTTCGCGGGCTAGTTGCCGTGCCTTTTCCAAAGCGAGTACTGTCTTGCCGGTGCCAGCTCCGCCTTTAATTGCCACGCGTCGGCGTGCGCCAAGTGCCCGTAACAGCCGCGCTTGCTGTGCGGTCAGCTGAATCCGCTGTTGCTCTTCCTCTGCCAGTCGTTGGCTGACTAACGGAGCGACGCGAATGTCGCGTGCAAAGGCCCGCTCGATCAGTGTTACTGCGCCGCCGCCAAGTCGGGCTACAGAAGGGTCTTCATTACGCCACCACGCGAACGCCGACTCGATCCAACGGGAGATGCTGCTCATCTCGTTTGCCGTGGCGATAATGGCGTTTGGCCGGTCAGGGCCAGAGAGTTGATCAGTTCGCTGGATGTCAGGAAAGGCGACGCCGTAGCCCGCGAGCACTCGCCGGGGCGCAACTCGTGACCAGTCGGGATGTTCGCGCAACTTGTCGAGAATCACATGCTGCGCCCGGCGCGCTTGGGCAAATGGGTCCTTGATGTGATGTTCACGCATTCCGCGATCGATCGAAAACCATTCGCCGCTAGTCGCATCCCGCCGGATTCCGCCGCCTTTGACTTCCACGACAAGCAGCCCGCCCTCGGGATGGAAGAGGAGAAAGTCCGCCTCGCCATCCTGCGCGTGGCGACGCGGCTGACGCGCAATCCATGAAACGGAATGTAAGACCGTCCAGCGTGAGTCCAATCCATCAC
>JBEBGK010000634.1:0-2994 GCA_040081515.1 Chthoniobacteraceae bacterium | reverse complement strand
CTTGGAAAACAACCGTGGTCGCCGGCATGACCGGCTATCGGATCGAAGCCCTTCCGCTGACCCCCGGAAAAATGGGCGTTCCACTCAACGTGATGTTCGTCAATTTCATCGGCGGCAAACAGGTCGAGCGCTACGGCGTGCTCTACCCGGGCGAGACGAGCTTCACGCTCGATCTTACGGAACAGGGGATTTCCCCGAAGCCCGGCGGCCGCACCGAAGGCTCCGTCGGGGTGACCGCGACTTCGGGCGATTGGCTCTCCCTTTTCGTCTCCGAGATGAAGCGCGGGTTCCGGCACGTCATCCCGGAGGGGCTGGATCACATCCTCTTTGTCCTCGGCGTCTTTCTCATGACGCGGAAATGGAAGCCGCTCCTCCTTCAGATCTCGACCTTCACCGTCGCCCACACCCTCACGCTCTGGCTCGCCTCCGCCGGGTACGTGAAGCTCCCGCTGAGCATCGTCGAGCCGGTCATCGCCGCGAGCATCGTGGTCATCGCGCTGGAGAACATCTTTCAGAAAAACTACAGCAACTGGCGGCTCCTCGTCGTCTTCGTATTCGGTCTCATCCACGGGCTCGGATTCGCCGGGGCGATGGCTACCCGGCTCGATTCCACCTCCTCGCTGGTCATCGGCTTGCTCGGGATCAATCTCGGGGTCGAACTCGGCCAACTCGCCGTGATCGCGCTCGCACTCGTCGCCACTTTTTGGATCAGCGATTCTAAAAAATACCGCCAGTTCATCGTCATCCCCTGCTCGCTCCTGATCGCCGCGATGGGGCTCTGGTGGATGATCGAGCGCATCCGCTCCAGCTAAAGGCTGGCATGCACTCTGACGACGATGCAGCGATGAGGGCCCCGGCGCTGGTCGGACCGACGGCGATGGAGGAGGAGAAGTTGCATGGCGTGCTCGATCCTTTCAAAGATGCGCGCTCCTCCGAACTCGCGTCAGAGAACACGTTGTCCCCAACCCCCTAACCTATGAAATCCATCCTCGTCATCCTGCTTTGCATCCTCGCCTCGGCGTCGGGCCACGCCGCGGAAGCAAAGCCGAACATCATCTTCGTGATGGCCGACGACATGGGCTGGGGCCAGACGAGCTATCGCTGGCATCCCGTGCTCAAGACGCCGAACCTCGATGCGATGGCGGCGGGCGGGCTGCGCTTCGAGCGGTTTTACGCCGGCGGGCCGGTGTGCTCGCCGACGCGTGCGAGCGTGCTCACGGGGCGTTCGCATGAACGCGCGGGCGTGCTTACTCACGGCTATGCGCTGCGCTTGCAGGAAAAGACGATCGCGCAGGCGCTGAAGGGCGCGGGCTATGTGACGGGGCATTTTGGCAAATGGCACCTCAATGGACACAAGGGGCCCGGTGCGCCGATTTTTGCCGACGACCCGCACAGCCCGGGCGCGTTCGGTTTCGATGAATGGGTGTCGGTCTCGAATTTCTACGACGTGGATCCGCTCATGAGCCGCGCTGGAAAATTCGAGGAGTTCAAGGGCGACTCCTCGGAGACCGCCGTGGGCGAGGCGGTGAAGTTTTTGGAAAAGCATCGCGCGGCCGGGAAGCCGATGTTCGCGGTGATCTGGTATGGCACGCCACACAGTCCGTTTCGCGCGCTGGATGCGGACAAGGCGCCGTTTGCGAATCTGAATGAAGCCTCGGCGAATCACCACGGGGAACTCGTGGCGATGGACCGCAGCATCGGCACGCTGCGCGCGAAGCTCCGCGAACTCGGCCTAGCGGAGAATACGCTGCTCGCCTTTTGCAGCGACAACGGCGGGCTCCCGGAGATCAAGCCGGACACGGTGGGCGGGCTGCGCGGCAACAAGGGCTCGGTGTTCGAGGGTGGCATCCGGGTGCCGGGGATCATCGAGTGGCCCGCGGTCATCAAGCCGCGCGTCACGAGCTACCCGGCATGCGTGATGGATCTGTTTCCCACGGTCGCGGACATCCTCGGTCTGCCGGAGAGCGTGATGCTGAAGCCCGTGGACGGCATCAGCCTGAAGCCGCTCTTCACCCAGGAGATCGCCGCCCGCGGACACGCCATCGGCTTCCGCTACACGGGCAAGCGCGCGCTGGTGGACGACCGTTACAAGCTCCTCACCGAGAATCTCGGCGGCGGAAAATTCCAGCTCTACGACCTGCAGGCCGACCCGAACGAAACGCGCGACCTGAGCACCGAGCAGCCCGAAGTCGCCGCGCGGATGCAGAAGCAACTGCTCGACTGGAACGCGACGATGGACGCGAGCTTTGCCGGAAAGGATTACCCCGAGGGCAAGGTGTCGCCGCCAGATCCGGCGTCGGTGAGCTGGTTCGAGACGCCCGCCTATCAGCCCTACCTCGCGCAGTGGAAAGAGCGCTGGGAATACAAGGGCTACCTCCAGCGCGCGCCGGGCGACGCGAAGAAGGGCGGTAGAAAAAAGCAGCCGTAACCGCATCCTCGCACGACCACTAACTCCCATCGCATCATGAAATCCATCCGCCTCCTCGCCGCCGCCGTCACATCCCTTCTCACGACCATCGCGTCCGCAGGGCCGACGATTCTTTACGTCTCCGAAGGCGGAGAGAAACGCATCGCGATCTATTCCATGGATGAAGCCACAGGCGAACTCACGCGGACCGGTGCCGTGGACTTGCCGGGTGCGCCGGGCAGTTTCGCCATCGATCCGAAACGCGCGCACCTCTACGCCGCGGTGCGCTCGGGCAAGCAGTTCGTCACGCTCACGATCTATCCCGCCACGGGCGCGCTCTCGGAGCCAGTCTTCAGTCCTGCGGAGATCGACGCGGCCTACGTGCAGGTGGATGAGACGGGCAAATGGCTGCTCGCGGCGTCTTACAGCGAGGGCGTCGTCACGGTGAATCGCATCACCGATGGCGTCATCACCGGCGCGCCGATCCAGACGGTGGCGACCGGGAGAAGGCGCACTGTGTCCAGTTCGCTCCGGGACATCGTTTCGCCGTCGTGCCGCACGTGGGCGAGTTGAACAAGGTCGAGCAG
>JBEBGK010000633.1:0-2997 GCA_040081515.1 Chthoniobacteraceae bacterium | reverse complement strand
GAGATCCTGACCTCGCGGGGTGATCCGCCGTGGCGCGGTGTGCTCGTGGTGCTCGTGGATGGCGACACCGCCGGGGCCGGCGAGGTGATTGCGGCGGTGCTTCGCACGCATCTGCGGGCCTACGTCATCGGGCAGCAGACGAAGGGCGAGGCGGCCCAGTTTGAGGATCTGCCGCTCGCGGGTGGCAGGATTCTCCGCGTGGCGATCGGAGAGGTGACCTTGCCGGATGCGACGCCGGTTTTTCCGGGAGGGCTCATGCCCGACCTCATGGTGGACGTTTCGCAGGAACAAACCGACCAGGTGCTGGCGCTCGCGATGGACGCCGCGGGTGTCGGGCGGCTCGTGGTCGAAAAGGAACGCGCCAAGATGAACGAGGCGGCATTGATCGCGGGGACGAATCCCGAACTGGATGAATTGCAGGAAACCCAGAAGCTCAAGGCGAAGGGGGAACTGCCTGCAAAGCCGCCACGCGACGAGGTTTTGCGCCGGGCGCTGGACTTCGTCACCACCGTCCGCGTTTACGAAAGCCAGCAGCGCGCTGCGGCGGACCGGCGGTAGGCCCGGCCTCGCCCGGACCCATTTCCCCCTGGGCGCGCGATTTTCCGCAACGCCCCATTGCCGACTCCGGTCGCCCCTGCTACATCGCGCGAACTTTTCCTCAAATGCCGCGCGACAATTCCATCAAGAAGATCCTCCTCATCGGTTCCGGGCCCATCGTGATCGGGCAGGGGTGCGAGTTTGATTACTCGGGCGTGCAGGCTTGCAAGGCGCTGAAAGAGGAGGGCTACACGGTCGTCCTCGTGAACTCGAACCCGGCCACGATCATGACGGACCCGGAGTTTGCGCACCGCACTTACATCGAGCCGATCACGCCGGAGGTCGTGGAGAAAATCATCGCTGCGGAGAGGCCGGACGCACTGCTGCCGACCCTCGGCGGACAGACGGCGCTCAATTGCTCGATGAAGCTCCACGAGATGGGCGTGCTGAAGAAGCACAACGTGCGGATGATCGGGGCGAAGCCGGAGGCAATTCACAAAGGCGAGGACCGTCTGGCGTTCAAGAATGCGATGCTGAAGATCGGCCTCGACATGCCACAGTCCGGCGTGGCGCACACGATGGAGGAAGGGCGCAAGATTGCGGCGGAAATCGGCCGCTTCCCGCTCATCATCCGGCCGGCGTTCACGCTCGGCGGCAGCGGCGGCGGCATCGCTTACAACAAGGAGGAGTTTGAGACCATCGTGACGCGCGGGCTGGATCTCTCGCCGGTTACTGAGGTGCTGGTCGAGGAATCGCTGCTCGGGTGGAAAGAGTTTGAAATGGAGGTGATGCGCGACCACGCGGACAATTGCGTCATCGTCTGCTCCATCGAAAACGTGGACCCGATGGGCGTCCACACGGGCGACTCGATCACGGTCGCGCCGATCCAGACTCTCACCGACCGCGAGTTTCAGGTGATGCGCGATGCGTCGTTCGCGATCATCCGCGAGATCGGCGTGGAAACGGGCGGGAGCAATATCCAGTTCGCGGTGAACCCGGACACGGGGCGGATGATCGTCATCGAGATGAACCCGCGCGTGTCGCGCAGCTCGGCGCTGGCGTCGAAGGCGACGGGCTTCCCCATTGCAAAAATCGCCGCGAAGCTGGCCGTGGGCTACACGCTCGACGAGGTGCGCAACGACATCACGCGCGAGACGCCCGCGAGCTTCGAGCCGACGATTGATTACGTCGTGGTGAAATGCCCGCGTTTCACGTTCGAGAAATTCCCGCAGGCCGACGCCGTGCTGACGACGCAGATGAAGAGCGTGGGCGAGGCGATGGCGATCGGCCGGACGTTCAAGGAGGCGCTGCAAAAGGCGCTGCGCTCGCTGGAGATCAAACGGTTTGGGCTCATCGGCGATGGCAAGGACGCGGTGGTGGATGATGAGACGCTGCGCACGCGGCTGATCGTGCCGGGTGCGGAGCGCATCTTTTTCCTCGGCCTCGCATTCCAGCGCGGCTGGACGGTGGAGCAGATTTTCGAGCTGACGAAGATTGACCGGTGGTTCTTGGAAAACATTCGGCAGATCGTTGAAGCAAACGACGACGATGGAATCGGACGCGCCATCAACGAACTCGACGACGCCAACGATCAAGGTGCTGACTTATCCAAGGATTCGACTCTCGGCTGCCAACGCGCACAATTGTTGCACGCGAAAAAGCTCGGCTTTTCCGACACGCAGCTAGCGCACTCGCTTGATTTCAGCCCGAAGGTGATTCGAGAGATTCGGACGAAAGCGAAAATTTTTCCCACCTACCGCCTCGTGGACACCTGCGCCGCGGAGTTCGAGGCCTACACGCCGTATTACTACTCGACCTACGGCGACGAAAACGAGCGGCGCGAGAGCGGGAAGAAAAAAGTCATCATCCTTGGCGGCGGGCCGAACCGCATCGGGCAGGGCATCGAGTTCGACTACTGCTGCGTCCACGCGTCGTTCGCGCTGCGCGAGATGGGCTTCGAGACCATCATGGTGAACTCGAACCCCGAGACCGTCTCGACCGACTACGACACGAGCGACAAGCTCTACTTCGAGCCGCTCACGCTCGAGGACGTGCGGAACATCTGCGAGCAGGAGAGCGAAAATCTCCTCGGCGTCATCGTGCAGTTTGGCGGGCAGACGCCGCTGAACCTCGCCAACGGCCTCGCCGAAGCCGGCGTGCCCATCATCGGCACCTCGCCGCGCAGCATCGAGATCGCCGAGGACCGCAAACTTTTCGGCGCGATGCTCGACAGGCTCGGCATCCGCCAGACCAGCGGTGGCACCGCCGTGACCGAGGACGAAGCCGTGGCCGTGGCGAACCGCGTCACGTATCCCGTGCTCGTGCGCCCGAGCTTCGTGCTCGGCGGACGCGGCATGATGCTCGTCCACAACGAAACCGACCTGCGCAAATACGTGCGCGACGCGATCGAAGGTGGGACGGCCGTCCCGGCTGTCGGAGTGGGACAGGCGTCCTCGCCTG
>JBEBGK010000632.1:0-3005 GCA_040081515.1 Chthoniobacteraceae bacterium | reverse complement strand
CTGGTGGCACACGGGGCAGAAGTGGCGGGACTTGCAGGTGAAGGCGAGGAGCTTCTCATGGCCGCACTCGGGGCAATGGAAGCGGGTGAAGCCTGCGGCGAGGTCGCCGCAGCGGAGGAAGGCGCGGACGGTGGCGACAGGATCGGGGCGCAACGGTCCCATGAAACGGCGGTGGTGCTTTTCGTAGCCGGCGACGAAATCGTCCCAGACGTGGTGGACGATCTGCCAGAGCGGCGAGGCGCGAGGGCGGCGCGGGTGGTGGATCGAGGACACACCAGGCGTGTCCTGGAACAGGTTTCGGGCCGTGGGAGATCGCCGGGTTCCGCAGATTGGCAGATTCCGGCGGGAACGGGATTCACGTCATCGGTGGACTTGGGCTACCGGTTGGCGAGCGGAGGTTTGTGTCGCGGCATCCGGCATGTCTCCGTCACTCGAAGGTTCAATCGACGGCGCCACAGCGATGGCCGGACAGGTGAACGCCTTCGCCAAGGGCACCAGCGTCCACATCCAACGGTGAGCCGGAGTTCGCCGTCTGTCAGATCACGGGTGCGGAGCGATCCGAGCCTTTCTGTTGCCCGCATCGTTCCAAAGAAAAAGCCGGGAGGTGCGGACACCTCCCGGCTTTTGGATTGAGTCAGTCTGGACTTACACCGTGTAGGTGCTGCTGGAGACGTCGCCGCCGCGGCCGGTCCAGTTCGTGTGGAAGAATTCGCCGCGTGGCTTGTCGATGCGCTCGTAGGAGTGCGCGCCGAAGTAGTCGCGCTGCGCCTGGAGCAGGTTCGCGGGCAGGACGGCGCTGCGATATTGGTCGAAGAACGCGAGCGCGGTGCTGAAGGCGGGCACGGGGATGCCTTTCTTCGCCGCGGTGGCGACGACATTGCGCCAGCCTTTCTGCGACTTCTTGATCTCGCCGCGGAAGAAATCATCGAGCAGCAGGTTCGAGAGCTTCGGGTTGTTGTCGTAGGCTTCCTTGATTTTGCCGAGGAAACGCGAGCGGATGATGCAGCCGCCGCGCCACATCAGCGCGATGCCGCCGTAGTTGTCTGCAGGAATTTGCTTTCGCGCCCGCCGCACAGCGGACGGTCAGAACGCAGATGGGCGTCGGGGAGTGGGTCTGCCTACCCGAGCGGCTTGAGCCGCAGGTCGCGTAGCGTCGTCAGCCCATCCGCTTCAACGTGGCGCATCGGGCGCGCGCCGGTCTGGCGTTTCGGGCCGAAGCGATGGCGTTCGTGCTCGAAGATGCCGTTGACGAAGTCCTTCGTCCCCAGCACCGCGCCGTCGCAGAAGTAACGCACGCGGCAGCGCAACATCTCCCACCGCGTGAGCTTTCCTTTGTTCGCGATCACTTCCTCCACCCGCTTGCGGCTGATGCCGCGCTTCACCCGTTGGCCGTTCGCGCCGGGGTTGCGCTGCTCGCCCGTCCCGAAGAGCAGTTCGCGGTATTTTTCCATGCTCGTGCCTTCGCCGATGTCCCCGTGTGCCCAGGTCGTCATCGCCGTCCTCAGCCCACCCCGCGCCCGCCTCTTTCCCACCACCGCGGCCGCGTACCCGCACCAGCGATACTCCTTCGGGTCCTCGACGAGTCCGGCGCGCACTGGGTTCAGGTCGATGTAGGTGGCCATGGTCACCAGCGCCTGCCCGCTTTCGACGAGCACGCTCTTGAAGCGCTCCTCCCAGAGCGTGCCCTTGCGCCCCTGGCGTCGGTTGTGCCAGCCGCTGAAGCGCTGCTTGAGCCCCTTCATGAAGAAACTCACATCCCACATCCGTTTGAAGAAACTCTCCCGCAGCGCCTCGGCCTCGGTATGTGCGCCCTGCTGCCGGAGGTTCTCCAGTTGCCAGCGGATCTGGCCGAAGGCCTCCAAGCTGTAGAGGCGTTTGAGTTTTGCCAGAAGCGCCGTGTCATCGGGCACCGTGTCGGGCCGCTTCGGGACCTCCACGAGGACGTGGAAGTGATTGCTCATGACGCAGTAGGTGACCACGCGCACTTCGGAGAACTCCTCATAGAGGCGCATGAGCCTGACGAATTCCTCCCTTTCCTCCGCTCCGAGGACAAACTGCCGGTCCACAACGCGGGAGACGCAGTGGTAGTAGGCGAGGGGGTGATGATCAGGGGCTTTGAGTCGGGACTTGCGCATGGCGGGCTGGATTCAACGGGGAGGATGGAAGCGGGCGGCGGCAGTAAAAGCAAGTCGTTTTTACACTAACAGTCTGTCACTTTGTTTTCTTTGTTTTTGATCGGTCTGCTCGGCGTCTTGCTGCGTGCGCGACAGCAGAATCTGATTCCGGCAGTCACCCCACTGCTCGACGCGCTCGAACGCGATGCTGGTTTCTGGATGACAGCGGATTTGAAGCGCCGCGTGCTTGATCAGGATGGGGAATAAATCACCGCCGGAACAGCCACGCGAGCAGGCTGAGCACGGCGCTGATGAGCAGGCAGGTGACGATGGGGAAGTAAAACGTCGAATGGCCCTTCTGCACCGTGATGTCGCCCGGCAGCCGCCCGAGCCCGCCCAGCCTGCCGGTCTTCCAAATCACCGCGCCGACGACCACCAGCACGCTGCCGATGATAACGAGCAGCTTGCCGAGGTCGTTCATCTGCTCACGGAAACTGATACCGGCGCATTCCTCGCGGTGGGCCGGAGTCCCTTCTTATTTCGAGTTCCTTGATCGCGTGCTCCGCATTGGCTCGCTTTAGCGCGGGGAGGCCCGCGTCACGATGGCAAGTCGCAATCGCGTTGATATTCCTGTCCCTGGGGTAGGGAAGTCGCAGTTTCTCCAGTTGGGGAAGCCAGGCACGGCTTGTGGCACCGACGATGATTTCGCACGCGAGTTCACGCTGATTGTCCGTGCCTTCGAAAAGACTGCGCACCAATTGGGCATCTTCCCGGCCAGTGATAGTCGCAATTACGGCCTCCCAGACTGCCTTCGCGTCCAACTTCGTTTCCCCGGCCTGCTCGGCACGAAGCGCATCAATAGCGGGAGCGCCGAACCTCACCAAGGGTTCC
>JBEBGK010000631.1:0-3005 GCA_040081515.1 Chthoniobacteraceae bacterium | reverse complement strand
GCGAGGGGTGGTCCTCGATGATCCGCAGCAGCGCGGAGGGAATCGGGCGAAGCGTCCCGGCGAGTGCGTCGCTTGGCGCGAGCGCGTAATCTTGGCCGATCTGGTATGCCGCTTCGATCTTCGCGTCGGCATCGGCATCGGGCAGATCGAATGTCTCGGCCATGATGCGGGCTCTTGCGATCTTCGCTTCGAGGGTGTTTGGGTCGAGCGGTTCGCGGATCCGTTTTTCGAGCGAACGCACGCCGGCCGGCATCAGGTCGGGCTCCTCGCGTGGAGGGGCGATCGCGAGCAGTTTGCAGCGCAGGTGGTGAATCAACGGGCGCGCATTCGGATCGAGTTGGCTCGCGTGTTCGCCGGCGTGCTCTTTATAGAGTTCCTCGAATCGCCGCGCGTCGCCGCGCACGGCGGCGATGAGCATCTGATTGACGGGCGGCGCCTTTTCCCCGCCGAGAAAACGCACGGCATCCTCGCCTGCCAGCCTGGCCGCGCGCAGCAGCACCCACTGCGGAAATGCGCTGTATTCCGAAGCCGGAAAGCCATCCAGCGCGCGCGCCCGATCGGCGTGGGCAGGATCGCGCAGCGCGGGCATGAGTGGAAGGAGTTTGCCAAGGTCCGCGGCGACCCTGCTCCACCACTTGTCCTTCGCGGTGGCGCCATCGAGGGAGGCGGCGGCCGCGGAGTCATCACCACGCGAGAGCGCATGGAGAGCCCCTGCAATGGGGCCGCCGTACGGATCGCGCGCCAGGGCGGCGGCCATGGCTCGCATCGTTGCATCGTCGCCCTCGATCCACGCAAGGGTGAAGCGTTCGTTCTCGAGCTGGTTGAGGGGGTCGAGCAGACCGACGCGCGATCCATAGCGCCGGGCGGAAGCGGGTGCGTTGGCTTCGAGATAACTCTCGAAAATTGTCCATCGGTTGCCACCCACCGCGTATTGCCAATCGAGCTGTTCGAGCGACTGCGCCTTGCGGAAAACGTCACCATCCTTCCGAAAGCTCCGCTCGATCGCCCAAGCGCGCGCGGAGTAGGCGGAAGGCAGCGCATCGATCAAGCGTGGCTCAATCCCGAGCGCAGCGAGTCGTTTCGTGAGCGGATCGTCGCTTGGCAAACCAACCAGTCGCGCGAGGGCAAGCTGCCCACCTTCGCGCATCAGGCGCTCGCTCGCCTCCGTGATCACGCTGTCCGCCGCACCTTTCCCAATCATCTCCCTGATCGCAGGCGCACCACCGTCCTTCCACAGCCAGCACCGTCGCAAACGCGCCTCCGGTACCTCGCGCTCCGGTCTTTGCGGCGCTTGGAAGCGGGGCGCGGCGATGAATTGCAGGCGATCCGCCTGTGCCGTCGTGACCTCGGCTTTGCGATCTGCCGCCGGAAAAAACGGCGCCATGTCTGCACTCGGTGACCCAACTGCCTTGCGGAAGGCCTCGGCCTTCCCGCAATCCGACTGGCTCAGACGATGAGCGCGCTCGCCGAGTTGCACCGCGGTGAATTCCCAGCCGAAGCCGAGCAGGTCGGCGGTGCTCGCGATCGCCACCGGACGTAGCGGGCCGGCGCTTCGCGCGAGCGCCATTTCGAGCAGCGGCGCGACGGCGGTCACGGTTGCGACCACGTCATGCTCAAATTTTTCCGGCGCCGGAACGATCCGCTGGAGCCGTGCCGCATCGACACCACCTTCGGCAAATCCCCCGAGCAACCGCATCCACGCACGCATCCAGTAGATGAATGCCGGATCACGCATGTAGTCCGGGCTGCGGTCGAGCAGCGAGGCGTATTCATACTCCCGCATCAGGTGATCGAAATCCCGCTCATGCGGAGTCGGCACGACCCGGTAGGCTTGATACGTCATGATCTCGTGCCACTTCGCGTCGACGCGCGCATGGTAGGCCATGGCCGCAAAGGCGTGCTGTCGGTTGTCACGACGGGCGGTAAACGTGAAGCCGGCTTCGACCGGGTGCGCACGCAGCATCGCTTCCCAAAAACGCTCCCCGGTGGAGGGCGCGTCCGGATCGCGCGCGGGGAGCGCCCGCCACAGTTCCCCCGCAAGGCGCTCGCGACCCGCGAGAAAAATCAGCGGCGCCCAACCGGCGTCGCACGGCCGCCCGCGCAGTGCCTCGGCAATGCACAGCCACGCCGAGGCGCGGCTCAGCAGGACGCTGTCAAGCGTTAGCTGGCTGGCCAGAATCGGCAGCGCGCCGTGCCCAAGCAGGCCCGCGAGTCGCGCCGCATCATCCGCCGCGTCGAGACGTGGATTGTCCGCCACGAATTTTCGCGCCGCGGAGATCGCCTCGGGTCGCGACACACCGGCGCGCCGCGCGCCATCCCAGTATGCCTGCTCCAGACGGCCTATATTCGTGGCGGCAATCTTCCAATCGTCGGCGCAAAGCTGCCGGAAGACTTCGCGAAAAAATTCCCCGCCGCGCATGAGCAGCGCAGCATCGTAGCGCACGGCACGCTCGCGGAGCGGATGCCCCGCGGCATCGCGCCATTGGATGGACCACAGGGTTTCCTGGGCTGGCGTCGTCTCGACCTGATAGGTGATCTCGGCGACATTTGCCGTGTAGGCTCCTCGCTGCCACGCGAGCACGCGCGCGGCCTCCACCGGAAATGTGCGCTGGACGATGTCGTGATACTCCGTATCCGGTGCGTAGAACTGCGCCTGCAACGAGCCGACGGCGACACTCGCCAAAAAGAAGAGATACAGCCTTGTCATATCGGGGAACGGAGCTCGGTGATCGAATCGCCGACTTCACTCCGAGTCAAGAAACGCTGCAGAAATATCTGGAATCTGCGAGACAGGGCGCAGAGAGCAAAACCACCCGACCCTCGCTGACGGAACCGAAATGATCGTCTCCCATCGGAGCCGACCGCTACCGGAAAGGGGGAACGGTAGGTTTCAGAAGTTGGCGTCCGCAGAAGGTAATGGCTGGCCAATGGCCGGCCGCCCTACAGGACCTCGGCGCTTGCGTGGGAGGCCATCGATTTCTCGACGCGCGACTTGTTCGCCATGA
>JBEBGK010000630.1:0-3006 GCA_040081515.1 Chthoniobacteraceae bacterium | reverse complement strand
ATCTTCCCCTCGACGCGATCGCCGAGTTGCACGAGGATCTCGGCGTCGAGGGAAGATAGATGTCCGTCCGCGAGCCGAAGCGGATCATGCCGAAGCGGTGTCCCTTTTCCACGGCTTCGCCGAGGATGCTCCATGGCACGATGCGGCGCGCGATGGCGCCGGTGATCTGCCGGACGACGAGCGTCCCCTGCTGGCCGGTGAAGGCCCAGGTGAGCGCCTCGTTCTTCTGGTGGCAATACGGGTCGCGCGCGTCGAGATACGTGCCGGGGTGATGTTGCAGGTAGGTGACGCGGCCGGCGATGGGTGCGCGGTTCACGTGGACGTCGAACACGCTCAGAAAGATGCTCACGCGCCGGCAGGGCCGCTTGAGCACCTCGGTCTCCTCGGCGATCTCGATCGCATCGACGATGCCGTCGGCTCCCGCGACGACGAGGCGCGGGTCCGGAGGGATGTTCCGGTCCGGATCGCGGAAGAAATTCCCGCAGAAGACGAAGATCAACGTCGCGGGGATCGCGAGGAGGAGCCAGCCCGCCCAGTCGGCCGCAAGCCACCAGCCGAAGATTGCCACGAGCAGCGAGGGCAGGAGGAAATGCCGACCCTCGTAAAATGTCTGAAAACGCATGGGCGCGCATCGTCGCCGGACGCGCCGGAGCGTCAAGCGCATTGCCCTGAGCGACGGCAACGGTTGCCAGCGGTGCGGGACCGCACTACGTTCGCTGTCAATGACCGAGACGATCGATCCGCAAATCACGATGGGGGAACTGGTGTCCCGCTTTCCCGGGGCGCAGCGCGCGCTGTTTCGCAGCTATCACGTGGGCGGCTGCTCGAGTTGCGGGTTCAAGCCCGACGAGACGCTGGCGCAGGTGTGTGCCCGGAACGAGAATCTGCCCGTCGCCGACGTCACCCAGACGATCCTCGCGGCGCATGACGCGGACCAGCGGATGCAGATCGCGCCGGTGGATGCCGCGGAACTGGTGAAGGCCGGCAAGGCGCGCCTCATCGATGTCCGCTCGCAGGAGGAGTGGGACTCGGTGCACATCGAGGGCAGCACGTTTTTCACGCAGGAACTCATGCAGCAACTCGGTGGCCTGCCGCAGGAGCAACTTCTCATTTTTGTCTGCCACCACGGCGTCCGCAGCCTCGATGCCGCGGCGTATTTCGCCGGCCACGGGATCGAGAACGTGCGCAGCCTGCGTGGCGGCATCGACGCATGGAGCTGCGAGGTGGACCCCGCGCTTCCCCGGTACGAACTCGCATGAGCGACAACCTTCAGCAGAAAATCGACGACGCGATCGCGGAGCCGAAAAACCTCGGCGCGATGGAGAATGCGGATGCGGTCGGGACAGCGGGCAGCGCGGACTGCGGCGACATGCTGCGGATGTGGATCAAGTTCCGCGAGGAGGGCGGGCGGAAGGTGATCGACCGCGCGACGTTCCAGACGTTCGGCTGCGAGACGGCGATCGCCGTCGCGAGCCTCGCCACGCAACTCATCCAGGGCAGGACGCCCGAGGAGGCGCTCGCGATGGACAGCCAGGCCCTGAGCGCGCCCCTTGGCCCGCTGCCGCCGATGCGGATTCATTGTGCGCAGCTCGTCGAGGGCGCGCTGCGACAGGCGCTCGGTGCCGCGCCACCGCCGGAAAAGCCCGCCGCCGCAAGCACCGCGACCGCGCCGACGCTGATGGACAGCTTCGCGCCCGGGAAGACGGGCGACGCGAAACCGGTGCGCGTGATTTTGAAACCAAAAGCCTGACTTCAAACCTATGGAACACAGCGAAAAGATTCTCCTCCGGGACTGCGAAGCGATCCGGATCCCGAGCGGCGAGACATTCACGATGAAGAAAGGCGCGCGGGTGGTGCTGACGCAGGCGCTTGGCGGCAGCTATACCGTGGCGACTGACGAGGGGCTGGCGCGCATCACCGAGGGAAACGCCGACGCGCTCGGCCTCGAAGTGGCGCCGAAGGAACCCGCGCCCAAGGCGGCGGCGGGCGCGGTGAAGGTGGATGACCGCGCGGTGTGGGATCAACTGAAGACCTGCTACGACCCGGAAATCCCCGTGAACATCGTGGACCTCGGGCTGGTGTACGATTGCACCGTCGAGCAGCCGGAGAGCCAGCCGGCGAAAGTGAACGTGAAGATGACGCTCACCGCGCCGGGTTGCGGGATGGGGCCGACGATCGCGGCGGAGGCGCGTTCGAAGATCGAGAGCGTGCCCGGCGTGGGCGAGGCGGCGGTGGAGCTCGTCTGGGATCCGCCGTGGAACCAGGCGATGATTTCCGAGGCTGGAAAAATGAAACTCGGCCTGATCTGATCCGTGCGGCTGTTTGCAATCTGCTGCTACGCGGTCGCGCTTTTCTATGCGTGGACCGGCGTGGACACGATGCGCACGGGGATCGCGCGGCCCCTCTCGGGCAGGGCTCCGGTGGAACAGCGTCGCGACGATCCCGCCTCCCGCTACCAGCGGATCCTCATGGCGCGCTGGCTGATGGCCGCCGGCTTCGCGGCGCTCGGCGCGGTGATGCAGTTTTCCGCGGGGAAATTCGACGCGCTCAATTCCGATGAACGCAAGTAGCCACCGGGAAGTGTGGTTTGTGCGGCACTCGGAGAGCGTCGCAAACGCAGGAGCCCGGACCCGCGAGGCGCCGACCTACCCGCTTAGCGAACTGGGATTCCGGCAGGCCGAGCACCTCGCCGGGAGCCTGCACGCGGAGCCGGAATTGATCATCGTCTCGCCCTACCTGCGTGCGGCGCAGACCGCGGAGCCCGCGATCCGGCGCTTTGAACGGGCGCGTGTCGAGCAGTGGGATGTGCACGAGGTGCAATACCTCGATCCCGCGCTCTGCGTGGACACCACGCAGGATGAGCGCCGCGAGCTGTCCCATGCGTATTGGGAACGGGCTGATCCCCATTACGCGGCGCCTGGTGCGGAGTCCTTTGCCGGGTTTATCGCGCGGGCCGGCGCCGCCCTCGACCGGCTGGCCCGGCGCCCGGAGCGGCGGGTTTTCATC
>JBEBGK010000629.1:0-3006 GCA_040081515.1 Chthoniobacteraceae bacterium | reverse complement strand
GTCGCCGCCCGTCGGCGTCGGGTTGTTCAGCGTGAGGGCGGGCGCGGTTGGCGTGCCGCTGCTGAGATTATACAGGTAGGCGATCCCGGTTGCGGCGTTGTCCCCGGGAGCGCCCACCACCACGCGCACGCCGGAAATGGCGACCGCGGACCCAAACTGCTCGCCCATCGCGGGGCCGGGATTGTTCAGCGTGAAGGCGGGCACCGTGGGCGTGGCGCCAGCCAGATCATAGACGTGGGCGACCCCCGCGTTGATCGCGTCCACGTAGTCGTAGGGAGCCCCCACGACCATCAGCGTGCCGGAGATGGCCACCGCCGCGCCGAAGCGACTCCCGGTGGTCGGGCCGGGGTTGTTGGAAGTGGCCACGGGAACGTTCGGCGTCGCGCTGTCGAGGTCGTAACCATAGGCGCTCCCGGCATTTTCCGCTCCCGTGTCGTCCTGAAAGGCGCCCGTCACCACCTGTGCGCCGGAGATCGCCACCGAGTACCCGAGGCGGTCACCTGACGCCGGGCTGGGATTGTGCAGAGTTGCCACGGGATCCGTCGGCGTGCCGCTGCTGATGTCATAGACGTACGCGCTGCCCGCATTGCTTGCCCCGGTGTCGTCCCCGGTTGCACCGACGACGGCGCGCGTGCCGGAAATTGCCACCGACCAGCCGAAGAGATCGTCTGCCGCTGGGCTTGGATTGTTGATCGTCACGACAGGCACGGTCGGTGTGCCGCCGCTGATGTCGTACACGTAGGCGTTTCCGGAGGCGCTTCCGCCGGTGTCGTCCGCGTAGGTTCCCACGATGACCCGTGTGCCCGAGATGCCCACAGAGTACCCGAAGAAGTCCATCGCCGCCGGGCTCGGATTGTTCAGCGTGACCACGGGGAAAGCGGGCGTTCCGCTCGTCAGGTCATATACATACACGCTCCCTGCGTCCATCAGCCCCGCGTCATCGAGATGGGCGCCCACGGCGATGCGTGTGCCGGAGATGGCCACCGAGAAACCGAACCAGTCATCGGGCGTCGCGCTGGGATTGCTCAGCGTGGCCACGGGTGACGTAGGCGTGGCGCTGCTCAGGTCGAACACATACGCGATCCCCGCATTGGTCGCTCCCGCGTCATCCTGATGTGCACCTACCACGACTCGCGTTCCGGAGATCGCCACCGAATTTCCGAACAAGTCGTTTGCCGCCGGACCGGGATTGTTCAGCGTGACGATCGGCACCGTCGGCGTGCCGCTGGCGAGATCATAGACGTACGCGCTCCCCGCGTCGGTCCCGCCGGTGTCGTCATTAGGAGCGCCCACCACCACCCGCGTGCCGGAGATCGCCACCGAGGTGCCGAATCTGTCATTCGTTCCCGGGCTGGGATTCGCCAGCACGAAGAGCAGCGCGCCCGTGGTGGAATTGAAAACTTTCGCGACGCCGGAATCCATCCCGCCGATGTCGTCGAGAGGCGCGCCCGCCACCGTATAGCCGCCGTCCACCGCCACGCTGTTGCCGAGTTGCGCATTCCTCTGCGCGCCAGGGGGCGGGAGCAGCGTGTGCTTGAGCGTATCCGGGACCTGGGCGGCAGCCGGCAGTGCGAGCAGGAGCGCCGCGATGAGGCGGGTTGGGCTTGTACTCAATATGAGGGCTCGTTTTCCAGACCGCCTTTCGGAGCGGCGAGGCAGGAGATGGGAATCGGCAAGGCGTGCGGAAGGTGGCGCAGGCCGACGGTAAATCAAGGGGCCGCGTTCTCGCGGGGCGCGTTCATTCGGCCCCGAGCAGGCGCCGGATCTGGGCCGCAGGTTCATCGAGCGCGTCGAGGGAGCGGACGATTCCCTGCCGGTCCAGCAGCCATGCCGAGGGGAGGGCGTTGATGCCGAGCGCCCGGATGAGCGGGCTGTTCCAGCCCTTCTCCGCCCATGCGACCGGGCACCGCGCCTTCCGCTCGCGCAGGTAGCCTTCGAGCGCGGTGCGTTCCGCGTCGAGGCTGACGGCGACCAGTTGCGCATTGCTCCCGACTTTTGCCACGGCTTCCTGGAGCTCGACGAAGGCGACCTTCGAGGGCTCGGACCAGGTGGCGAAAAAAATGATGGCGACGACTTTGCCGCGCCAGTCCTTCGCATCCGCCGGGCGGCCGTCGAAGGCGTCGAAGCGCAAAGGGAGCGATTTGCCGAGGAAACCGAGACGTTTGAGGTCGTCGTCGATCTGCGCCTTGACCACGGGATCCTTCACGACCTTGTCCGCATCGCGGAGGAGCGCCTCCTTCGTCGCGGGCTCCCCGTCGAAGAGCGTCGCGACCTCCGCGAGCAGCGCTGCGATGCGTCGGTCGCCGGGATGCGCTTTTTCAAATGCGCGGGCCTGCCGGAGGATGGCGCGGCGTTCGTCGGCGGAGGGGCGCCTGCCCTGCGAAGCCCGCATGCGGTGGGAGAGCAGCGCGAAGTCGAGTTCGGTGCGCCTTGCGGGGGTGGCGGCGTCCTTTTCGAGCGACCGCAGAATCGTGGCGGCCTCCGCGGGGAGCGGCTGCTCCTTGAGTTCGGCCACGCGATCCAGCAGGCGGGTGAGGCGGAGGCTCGCCTCAAAAGCGTTCGCGTCCCGCGGGTGCGAAGCGAGAAAGCCGCGCAGCGTCTTTTCCTGGCGATCGAGATGCCGCAGGATCATCGCGGCCGCCTCGTCGGGATTTGCCGGCCGGTCCGTGGGTCCGGCGTCGAGTTCCGTGACGCGGGCCCAATCGTCACGGGCATCGCCGGCGAGGAGCGGCGAGCAGGCCAGGAACAGGATGCCGGGGAGGCAGCGGAGCATCGCGCCACAGTCGGGATTCATCGGAGACCTGACAAGCGCGGGGAACGGAATAAACGTGCGCCTTTTTGCTCCCACTTTTGAACAGCAACGGCATCCTTTGCGTCGAAGCCAGTTCAAACCAACACATCCAACCACCATGAAACGCCATCTCTCCCTGATCATTGCCGCCGCACTTGCGGCAGGCACCGCCCTGACGTTCGCCACCGCATCCATTGCATGGGTCGGCAAGGAAC